>CADBMH010000018.1 GCA_902795705.1 uncultured Lachnospiraceae bacterium
GAATTAAGCATAGTATTTTATGGAAAAATATGTTATACTGTACATAACTATCAGTTCGTGATAACCATTAATTTTTGGGGAGGATGTACAGATGAGCAGAATTTTATTGATAGATGATGCCGCGTTGATGAGAAATTTGCTAAAGAGAATTTTGGTCCCTCAGGGATATGACATATGCGGAGAAGCGATTGACGGAGTAGATGGGGTAGAGAAATATAAAAGCCTGAAACCGGATCTGACTTTATGTGATATCAGTATGCCGGGGATGGATGGCATGGATTGTTTGAAGAAGATTTTGGCTTTTGACAAGGATGCGAAAGTTGTAATGTGCACATCCCAGGGGAAGGAAAATTTTGCAGATGAAGCAATCAATGCCGGAGCGAAAAGTTATATTGTCAAACCAATCAACACAAAAAATGTAACGGAGGTTGTCGGTCGTGTTCTTGCGGGCGGTGGAGTAAATTATAAAGAGCTTATGATGGAAAATGCCGAGCGGGCCGGACTGGATCAGAAAGAGGTGTTGGATTTCTTTGATGCATTTCGTTCTTTGACCGGGCAGGATATGGATGACCTGTCGGTAGACCGTGCTTATCTGAAAGAGAAAAAGGGAAATGTTACGATAGGTGCAGAGGCATTTTTAGCAGCGAAGTTATCCTTAGACAAGATCAATCGTTTGGTGGATGTTTTTGAGAAGCTTTGTGAATAATGTCTGTATATATGGAATATATCAATAGCGGGTATAAATGAATCATAAAAGGTTAAAACAGAGAAAGCGGGTTTCGTATGACGTATTATGTTGTGCGAAGCCTTTTTTGTGTCTCAAAGCTGTCAAGTTCACATCAAATTTATTTCACAATCTGATGATAACATTTTTTAGAAAGGAGGCAAACAGCATGGGATTGAAGATGACACATTTGGATGAACTGGAGGCAGAGGCAATCTATATTATACGTGAGGTCGCCGCTGTTTGCGAAAAGCCCGTGATGCTGTATTCGATCGGAAAAGATTCTTCTGTAATGATGCATCTGGCATTGAAAGCGTTTTATCCGGAAAAGCCGCCGTTTCCGTTTCTTCATGTGAATACGACATGGAAGTTTAAGGAAATGATTGCATTTCGGGATAAAATTGCAGAAAAATACGGATTGGAGATGATCGAATATATCAATGAGGAAGGTGTAAATGCGGGGATCAATCCGTTCGATCATGGTGCTTCCTATACAGATATTATGAAAACGAAGGCGCTCAAGCAGGCACTTGATCAGTATGGATTCACTGCGGCTTTTGGCGGCGGCAGAAGGGATGAAGAAAAATCAAGGGCGAAGGAAAGGATATTTTCGTTTCGAAACAGAGAGCATGCCTGGGATGCGAAAAACCAGCGCCCGGAAATGTGGAAGCTATATAATACAGAGATTTATAAGGGAGAGAGTATCCGGGTATTTCCGATTTCTAATTGGACGGAAAAGGACATCTGGCAATATATAAAGAGAGAAAATATTGAGATTGTTCCGTTGTATTTTGCGGATGTGCGTCCTTGTGTCATGAGAGATGGGAATATCATCATGGTGGACGATGACCGGATGCGGCTTTTTGACGGAGAACAGCCGGAATATAAAAAAATCCGTTTCCGGACGCTTGGATGTTATCCCCTGACCGGAGGGATGGAGAGTGATGCACAGACTTTGGATGAAATCATTGAAGAAACGCTCAGTGCCGTTACTTCGGAACGGACAAGCCGCGTGATTGATGCGGACGGAGGAAGTGCAAGCATGGAGAAAAGAAAGAGAGAGGGCTATTTTTAGATGGATGGATTATTAAAATTTATCACCTGCGGCAGTGTGGATGATGGAAAATCGACCTTGATCGGACATATGCTTTACAGTGCCAAGCTGATTTTCGCAGATCAGAAACAGTCCCTTATTTTGGACAGTAAAGTGGGAGCTCGAAACGGAGAACTTGATTATTCACTCCTTTTGGATGGACTGGCTGCAGAAAGAGAGCAGGGAATCACGATTGATGTGGCTTACCGTTTTTTTTCTACGGAGAAGCGTTCTTTTATCGTGGCGGATACACCGGGACATGAAGAATATACGAGAAATATGGCGGTGGGAGCATCCTTTGCAGATCTTGCCATAATTCTTGTGGATGCGTCCAAGGGCGTGCTGACACAGACAAAGAGGCATACTTATATCTGTTCGATGATGGGAATCAGACATTTTGTTTTTGCGGTAAACAAAATGGATCTGATTGATTTTGATGAGAATAAATTTAAAAATCTGAATAAAATGATCCGGGTTCTGATGGCAGAGTTTGAATATGACAGTTTGGCTGTAATACCTGTTTCTGCAACGGATGGGGATAATATCACAAAAGCATCGCAGCATACACTTTGGTATTCCGGCGAGCCGTTGCTTTCGTATCTGGAACATGTTGATGTACGAGAGAAAGATGCAGAGAAGGGATTTGCCATGCCGGTCCAACGTGTCTGTAGACCGGATCAGAGCTTTCGTGGATTTGAAGGACAGATTGAAAGCGGGCAGGTTGCTGTCGGAGATGAAATCGTTGTGCTTCCTTCCGGGGAGACTGCGCATGTAAAAAGGATATTGGATGCCGCTAAGGAAGTGGAGTGCTCCGGGAAAGGGCATGCCGTGACGCTGGCGCTTGATAAGGAAATTGATATATCACGCGGCAGTGTATTGGTAAAAGGCAGACAGCTGTCCGTGTGCAGATTTTTCACAGCAAGGCTTTTGTGGATGGATGATGAGAGGCTTGTCGCCGGTAAGGATTATCTGTTGGAGCTTGGTACGAAAAAGGTACCTGCCATGGTCATGAACATAAAGCATAAAGTCAATGTCAATGACGGAAGTGAGATGTTAGCCGGAGAGCTTTATAAAAATGAACTTGCGGTATGTGATCTTTCCACAACAGAAAAAGTTGTTTTGGATCGTTTTGAAGAAAGCAGAGGCTTAGGAGCTTTTATTCTGATTGACAGGGTGACACATATGACATGTGCCTGTGGCGTAGTCCTGCACCCGTTAAGGCGGTCGGATAATTTGACCTGGCATGATATGGATATCACAAAGAAATCCGCCTGGAAAGTGATGTGCCTGTCATTATGCTTTCGGCCAGAGAAACGGAAGGAGAACAGCTGCAGGGCTTCTATGCCGGGGCAGACTGCTATATCACGAAACCCTTTCTTTTAAGTATCTTAAAGGAGCAGATGATCGTTTTATTGAAAAGGACGAACGGGCAGACCAAACAATATCTGGAAAGCGGTGCATTAAAAATCGATACGATGCTGCATCGTGTTTATGTTGATGGAGAAGAAATCGTTACGACACCGAAGGAATATGATCTTCTCGTATATTTTATGCAAAATGAAGAAATCGTATTAAACCGCGATATGATCCTTGACAGGGTCTGGGGAATGGATTATTTCGGGGACTTTCGGACTGTGGACACGATCATTAAGCAATTGAGAAAAAAACTGGGAGAGCATAGTGATTACATTAAATCCGTATACGGTGTCGGGTATTTTTTTGAGGTGAATGATGATTAAAAAGATTGCATCCAAATATACGCTTTTTATCGTTTTGGTTTTTATAGCCGTAACGGCTGTTTTTGTGCCTGTGTATATGTTAGTGCAGCAGACATTGTATATCCGGTTTGAGTCAGGCAGCATGTCGGATTTTTGTGACAGTCTGGTACAGAGTGTGGATTTTTCGGACAGTGATGCACTGGAGTCTTATGTTGAGGAAAATAATGAAGATCATTTGTACCGGATCATTTTATACGGAGAGGACAGGACAAGGCTGTTTTCCAGCGGTCCTCATAGGAAAAGACCGATAGATGATCCGGCGAATAATCTGACGGATAAATATATTGAGGAATATAGTGAGAATTCCGTGCCGAAGTACCGGACAGAGGAGGGCGATAAGCGTAATGTACTGGTTTTAAGGAAGATTATATATAACCACGGTAATAAATATTATATCAGGATACAGGAAAGCCTGCATAATATCGAATCCGTTTTTTCGTACACAAACCGAATGCTGGGAATCATTCTGATCTTGTATGTCTGTGTATGCGGGATTTCGATGTATATTCTGATGCGCGGCATGACCGGCTCGATAAGGAGCCTGAATGAAGTGGTGCAGAAGATATCAAAGAAGGATTATTCTGTCCGGTTTGAAAAAGAAATTGCAAAGGACGAGGTGGGGATGTTAGCGGATAATTTTAACCATATGGTTGATATGATTCAGGACAATATTACCTCGCTTGATAATTATAATTTTCTTCTGAAGGATCATATTTCCCATATGGAGGAATATGAGGAGATGCGAAACAGCTTTGTAAGAAATGCGACACATGAATTAAAAACTCCGCTGGCGATCATATCCAGTCAGATTGAAATGATGCACATGGCAAAAGAGCAGGGAAAAGTGAATTATTATTATGACTCAGCAATGGAAGAAATTCAAAATATGAGTATGCTCATTACCAAGCTTCTAAAGTATTCCGTGGAAGAGGGGCATACCCTGAAGGCAGAACCGGTAGAAATCAACCTCAGTCAGAGGATAACAGAGCTTTGTGAAAAGATTGCTCCGGTGCTTCATGCAAAAAAGAAAAGTTTTTCTTATAAAATTGAAGAGGAATGTATTCTATCTTTTCCGGAACTGCATGTGGAATATATTTTTAACAATTATATGATGAATGCGATGCGTTATACAGGTAAAAATGCGTTCATACAGGTAGCATTAGAAAAAAATGAGACCGGATACCTGTTCTCTGTGTATAATGACGGAGGTCCGATTCCGGAAGAGCAGTCAGAAAGAATTTGGACAGAGCTTTATCGTATGGGCGAAGACCAGACAGACGGTACGGGACTTGGTCTGTTTATCGTAAAGGAGATCGCACTTACGAATCATATGGATTGCGGCGTGGAAAATGAAAAGGACGGAGTCCGGTTTTGGTTTGAATTTGCGAAGGTTATGGGGAAGGATACCTGATCAGACGATCATGTATCCTTCTTTGCTGTATAAATAGGCTTCCAGATGGGTATTGTCCACATCACGTTTCAAAAGCTCTTCGTTCTCCAACAGATAGGTTTTTTCGTTATCATAGGCATAGATGCGGTAGATGATCACACGCATTTTTTCACCTATGGAAACCGGTCGTCTTTCTAAAGAACGGTGGGCAGTCAGGATGACTCCGCCTACATCAAGCTTTAATTCTAAGTTGTTCCCACGAAAAAGGATGTCTGTAATGATGCCTTCATCAGAGCAGTCAATGAATTTATGGAAGCGGGCATTGTCACTTTTAAATGCTTCGACAAATTCCGGACGGATAATGGCACCTTCGTAGTTTCCTTTTTCGAAGCCCTGCAATTTCCAGTAATCTTTAATAATAGTTGGATTGCCGATAAACATGGACACAAAAGGTGTTTGGGGTGCTTTGTAGATTTCTTTCGGTGTACCTGTCTGTTCAATCCTGCCTTTATTGGTGATGATGATCTGATCTGCCACCTCAACCGCTTCGTCCTGGTCGTGAGTGACAAAGATGCTGGTAATCCCGATCCGGTGGATCATTTCGCGAAGCCAGCTCCGAAGCTCTGAGCGTACCTTTGCATCGATCGCTGCAAAGGGTTCGTCCAAAAGCAGAAGATCCGGCTCCGGGGCAAGTGCCCTGGCAAATGCGACTCTCTGTTTCTGACCGCCGGAAAGCTCGCTTGGATATCTCTTTTCGAGTCCGTCAAGTCCGGTCAGGCTGATCAGCTCCGAAATGCGTTCCCGGATTTGTTTTTTTGGTATTTTTTTGACCTTCAGTCCGAAGGCAATGTTCTGATAGACGGTCATATAACGGAACAGGGCATAGTTCTGAAATAAAAAGCCGATTCCTCTTTTTGCCGGGGAAATATCATTGACAAGCTTTTCATTGATGAAGATTTTTCCGCTGTCCGGTGTTTCTAAGCCTGCAATCATCCGGAGTATCGTTGTTTTCCCGCTTCCGCTGGGACCTAAGAGAGCGACAAGCTTGCCTTTTTCTATTTCGATACTGATATGATCGGATACCTTATAGTCTCCGAAGGTTTTGTTGATATCTTCTAATTGTACGTACATAAGTTTATCCTTTCTTTGCGCGGTATTCGAATAGATTTCTGAGAATCAGGATGAGTATGGAGATGAGCACTAATATAGAAGAAACAGCAAAGGAAGCGACAATGGAATCTGCTGTTCCCGACAGATAGAGTGCATCAATCTCCAGAGGCAGGGTAAAGGTCTGACCTCTCGTTTTTGAGAGGGCACTGACGGCACCGAATTCTCCGAGCGCCCTGGATGCACAGAGGATCATGCCGTAGATCATCGACCATTTCATATGAGGAAAGGTCACCTTTCTAAAAATAGTGAAAAAGCCTGCACCCATCAGTGCGGCGGCTTCCTCCTCCTCGCTGCCCTGTTGGTTCAGTACCGGAATGATTTCTCTGGAAACAAAAGGGAATGTCACAAATATTGTTGCCAGAACAACTCCCGGAAGAGCGAAAACGATCTGAATATCTGTCCCCAAAAAGGCACCTATGCGGTCGAGCAGAGGTTTGGCAATACCGAGTGAACCAAACAGCATGATGTAGCTGAGTCCTGCGATGACCGGTGAGATGGAAAACGGGATATCGATCAGCGTTGTTAAAATCTGTTTTCCGCGAAAATGATATTTTGTCAGTGTAAATGAGGCGATCACTCCGAAAAAAGTATTGACAAGCAGCGTGATGCCTGTGGCAAGCAGTGTGACCTTAAGTGCCGACAGAACATATTCCGTGCTGAGTGCGGAAAGATAAAAGGAAAATCCTTTTTTTAGCGCATTGATGATCACGGAAAAAAGAGGAAAAATCAACATAACAGTGATAAAAAGAACACTGATCAGGATTAAAATGATCTGCACTGCTTTTTCGGGTTTCGTATGTTTTTCGTTCAACTCTATGCTCCTTTCCGTTTTGCCTGTCTGATCTGCACGATGTTGATGAACAAAAGCAGCAGGAATGAGATGATTAACATGGCAAGCGCAATCGCGGTTGCCTGCCCGTAGTCTAAGTAGTTGAGCTTCTGCATGATCATATAAGAGATGACCTGTGTATGCTCCTTCTGGCTGTTTCCGGAGATAAAGATCACACTGCCGTATTCGCCGATCCCTCTGGCGAATGCCAGACCAAAGCCGGTCAGAATGGCAGGAAAAAGCTCTTTTAAGGTGACCTTAAAAAAGGTCTCTGTCTTTCCGGCACCAAGCATGCATGCGGCTTCCTCATAGCTTGGATCATATTTTTCAAGGACCGGTTCGATTGCCCGGACAACAAAGGGTATCCCGATGAAAATAAGGGCAATTGTCAGTCCGATATGCGTATAGGAAATCCGGATGCCGTACCGGTCAAAAATTTTGCCGATAAAGCCTGTGGTCGAATACATTTTGGATAAAGTAATGCCGGCAACTGCTGTCGGCAGTGCGAACGGCAGCTCGATCAGTCCGTCCAGAATCCGTTTACCCGGAAAGGAATACCGGACCAAAACCCAGGCAATGATCGTTCCAAAGACCGCATTGATAAACGCAGCAATAAAGGAACACAGGATACTGGTTCCAAATGCGAAGCGCACCGGCTCACTTGACAGGGTTCTAAAAAAATCTCCGGGAGTGAGCCGCAGGGAATATGCAAGGATCGATGCTAACGGAATCAATATGAGAGCAGAGAGCATGGCTATCGTAATTCCCAGATTGATCCCGAAAGCAGGTATGATATTTTTAGGCTGTTTTTTACTGGTTATAGATTTCATCAAAAATTGCTCCATCGTTAAAGAATGTGTCATACGCTTTATCCCATCCGCCGAAATCGTCGATCGAACACAGCTTCATATCCAGGTCAAATTTGTCGGAAAAGCTGTTCAATATGTTTTCATCGGAAGGGCGGTATCCGTATTCACCGATGATTTTTTGCGCATCCTCTGTATAGAGGTATTCCAAGTAATCCTTTGCGACATCCGCCACCTGATCCTTTTCTGCGTTTTGATCGACGATGGCAACGCTTGGCTGTGCTAAAATACTGATGCTTGGGGAGATGATTTCATATTCGTCCGGATGCTCCTTTACGGACTGGAGTGCCTCGTTTTCCCATGCAAGCAGGACATCTCCCTGACCGTTTTCTACAAATGTCGTGGTGGCACCTCTGGCACCGGAATCCATGACAGAAACATTATCATATAATTTAGCGACAAAGTCCTTCATCTGTTTTTCGTCACCGCCGAACTTTTCATCTGCATAGTACCATGCGGCGAGAAAATTCCAACAGGCACCGCCGCTGCTTTTCGGATCGGGGGTGATGATGTCCATGCCGTCTTTTATCAGATCGTCCCAGTTGCGGATGTTTTTGGGATTTCCTTTGCGCACCAGAAAGACGATCGTAGAAGTGTATGGTGAAGATGCTTTATCAAATTCATCAATCCAGCCGCTTTCAATCAGTCCAGCGTTTTCTACCAAGGTGATATCATGCGCGAGTGCAAGTGTAACAACATCGGCATCGGCACCCTCTACTACAGAACGCGCCTGTCCTCCGGAACCTCCGTGGGACATAACGACTTCTACATCTGTTCCTGTTTTTTCTTTATAGTATGAAGTAAAGGCTTCGTTATAAGCCTGATATAATTCGCGAGTCGGATCGTAGGAAACATTGGTGATCGTTACCTGATTTCCCGTATTCTTTTGGGAAGAGGATTGTCCGCAGCCTGACAGAGAAAACATCAGGGACAGGGTTAAAATAAGTGCGGTCCCCCTTCTTAAATGGTTTGCTTTCTTTTGAAACATGTTGATATGCACCTCCTTTTGTTGCTTTATGGAACAATTTACCTATAGAATTTGATAGTATTATGATGCTTTTTAGTCAGAAAATCTTCGGCTGCGGGTATATTTTCTTCTGTTTCCGGAAATACTTTTTTATCAATAAAAATCAGCTTTTATTAGGAAGGAGGAGCAGGGAAATGGAGGAAAAGGATAATCAAAATCCGCCGATCAGTGAGGTGATCAAGGAAACGGATGTGGAAAAAAAGAAGGAAAAATATAATGCCTATGTAGAGAATATGACGCCGAAGGATAACAGGATATTAAACTGTCTGAAGGCTTTTTTGGTCGGAGGGGTGATCTGTCTGATCGGGGAGGGCTTTACGCAGATGTATCTGTATTTCGGAAATGATAAGGAGCTTGCGGGATTATATACGACGATGAGCCTTATTATCTTAAGCATTATTTTAACGGGACTTAATATTTATCAGAAGCTCGGACAGTTCGGCGGTGCAGGCAGCATTGTCCCGATTACGGGATTTGCAAATTCCGTCGTATCTCCGGCAATTGAGTTTCAGGCGGAGGGGCAGGTGTTCGGAATCGGCTGCAAGATATTTACAATCGCGGGACCTGTGATTTTATACGGTATTTTCAGCAGTTGGATCTTGGGAATCCTGTACTGGATCAGTACTATGCTGTAGTGGGAAAGCGAAGTCAAATCTCCTTGTAAGATTTATGATAAGAATTAAAAGAGTGAAAAATAAATTTTTCGCTCCAACAAGTTTGTGCTGCGAAATCCTCGCACAAACTTGAACCATTAGCTGCTCATTGCACTCGCAGCATGAGGTTAAAATATAGTTGACCTATACCGACAGGTATAATAAAATATATCTGTATTGTAAATTTTTGTTAAAAAGGGGGTTTGCGCTTTGCGCACAGATATGGGATGTATGTGAGAGATGTATATGGGGCACAAATACATAAGATATCTGAAAACGAAACATGAAAACTATCAAATCTCAATTGATTACAGCAGTTCTGCTGATCTGCGCAGTTCCGATCATCGTGATTACGGTCTATCAGTTTTTCAACACAATCTCATCAAATAATGATCATGCCAAAGAGTTAAGTGTTCAAATGGCGGAAACGATCAACAGTGAGATCAATACGGTCATTGAAAGTGATCTGATGATCTTAAAGGCGAATGCACAGGATGCTTCGATCAAGGAATTTCTTGCGGGACCGAAGACAGACAACAGTGCTGTGACGGAATTATTTGTATCGACGACGGATTTGTTTGCGTCGAAGTCCACTACGGTTTTGACGGGTACGGACGGTATGCAGTTAGTCCGTGGAGACGGGACGGAGCTTCTGGATGTTTCAGACAGAGAATATTATAAACAGGCGGCAGCAGGAAATATTTATGTCTCTGATGCTTCTATCAGTAAGTCATCAGGGAAGGCAAATTATTTCATGGCGGTGCCGGTAAAGGAGAATGATAAAGTCATTGGTCTGGTACAGCGGGGTGCGGATGTAGCAGTTCTGCAGGAGGCATTGAATAACTATGTGGCAGAGGATACCGATGCATGGATTCTCGACCGTGCAGGCAATGTAGTAGCGCATACGAAGGAGTCTGAACAGCCGTCCGAGGAATTGATTTCCTATGCGGATAAGGACTTTTATAAGCAGTCACAGGGGCAGGATTCCGGAAGCATGACGACGAATGTAGACGGAACGAAAAAATTAGTTTCTTATGTTCAGATTGAAGGTCTGGACTGGTATATCTATACATCCAAGAACTATTCAGCCATTATGGGACCTGCAGTTAAGACAGCGATGGTTTCCAGCGTGATCAGCGTTGTGATCTTAGTGATTGCGGCAGTATTGATCTATTTACTCGCAATGTCGATCAGTAAGCCGATTGTTGCCGCAAATAATATTGCACAAAAGATTGCGGATGGAGATATCGCAATTGAACCGATAGAAGTGAAATCAAAAAATGAAATCGGTCAGATGTCGGATTCCCTGAACAGAATGTTGGATCAGTTGAATCAGACATTAAATTCCACACATTCGAATGCGAATACTGTGTTTGAATCGGCAACCGCCTTTTCGGAGATTTCCGAGCAGTCCGCGGATGCGCTTACCCAGATCTCCGGAGCAACTGCGGATCTGGCTAAGAGTGCGGATGATCAGAGGATTGCTGTGGAGAATGCAAAGCGGGCAATTGAAGAAATGAGCGAACAGCTTTCCGTGGTTTCGGATCGTTCCGAGGATATGCAGGAGGAGTCAAAGAGTACGATTGAAAAGGCAAAGGCAGGTAATGAGATTATCGACCGTGCCGTCAGGATGGTACATGATCTGCAGAATACCATGAAGGGTGCGGCTAAGGTTATTAAGACGCTTTCCGAGCAGTCACAGGGCATCAGTCAGATTGTGGAGACGATTTCGGAGATTTCTGACCAGACGAATCTTCTTTCCCTGAATGCTTCTATTGAGGCGGCAAGAGCAGGAGAGCATGGCCGGGGCTTCGCAGTAGTTGCCGGCGAGGTAAATGCTTTGGCGACACAGTCAAGGGAGGCTGCGACGAGGATTGATGATCTGATCAAGACCGTACTGGACAGCACGGCAGAAGCCGTAGAGTCCATGGAGTCCGGTGTGAAGGGTACGAAGGAAAGTGCAGCGGAGGTCATTAAAGCCGGAGATGCATTTAAGGATATTGTGTCTTCGATTGAGACGCTTTCCGGGAAGGTCAGAGAAACTTCTGAGGCTTCAGCAGTTACGATGGAGGCAAGTAAGAGCACTGTTTCTGCGATTGAAAATATTGAGGAGGCAGCGAATGCTATTTCTGAGTCTACCACGACAATTTCTGCTTCTACAGAAGAACAGACGGCAAGCCTGGAGGAAATCGCTTCTTCCAGCCACCAAATGACGGAGGTTGCCAATAAGTTAAACGATCAGGTGGCAGCGTTCCAGTTGAGATAATTGTATCGACTTTCTCAGAGATGGTAATTGACAAGTGCCTTTTAAGCCTTGTTCCCTGCCTGTGAAAACCACAGACAGGGAAGGAAAGCTTTTAAGGCACATTGTTTTTGTTTCATGGAAATTCGTGATTTTTCTTTTACTGGACATAATGAATAAACGGTGCTATACTTATGATTCATAACAAAAGAAAGGGATATAAAAAATGCGATTACGGTATCCTGAATATTATGAAGCTTTTCATTGTATTGCGGGCGCATGTGAGGATACCTGCTGTGCCGGCTGGGAAATCGATATTGATGAGGAAAGCTATGAGTATTATCAGCAGGTCTCAGGGACTTTCGGGAAACGACTGCGGGAAAATATCAAGGAGTATACGGGGGAAGAGGATGAGCGGTATGAAAGCCACGGCTTTGCGCTGAAAAAGGAAAGACGCTGTCCTTTTTTGAATGAAAGGAATCTGTGTGATATTATACTGGAGCTGGGGGAGGGAGCATTGTGCTATGTCTGCACGCATACTCCCAGAAATTATTTTGAATATAATGATACGAGGGAGATTACGGTCAGTCCGAGCTGTCCGGAAGCGGGAAGACTTATTTTTTTTCGAAAAGCGCCGGTACAGGTGATGGAACGGGAGGTGTCCGAAAAATTTCCGTGGGAGGAAACAGAGGAGGAACGTTTTTTTGCAGGAGTGATTCAGAAAGCAAGAGATGTGGGAATCTTTCTTCTACAGCGGCGGATGTATGAGGGGCAGGAAATATCCGTGGAAAAGAGACTGTGTCGTTTTCTGGTCTTTGCAAAGGAGCTGCAGGAGCTTTTAAACAGTGGAGATAAAAGAAAGGCATTGTCATTTGCAGAGGATGTGCTGAATGGAGACAGGGAGATTATTATTCCGGAGGGAATATTTTCAGAAAAAGAATTTGATGCATATGATGCTTTTTGCAAAAGGCTCCGGATTTTTTCGGAGTTAGACAGTATCAATGAGGAGTGGATCCATACCTTAGGGAGAATCCGGCTGATATTTTTGGAAGAAAACGGGAAGACTTGTTACAGAGAGACAAAGGAGACTTTTCTTTCCTATATGAGTAAAAAGAAAAGGAACTATGAGTATGAACAGCTTCTTTGTTATTATGCGTTTTTGATGCTGCCGAGAGCCGTGGATGATGAAAACTTCTGGGGCAAGGCACAGTTTACGGCAGTTAGTTTTTTGATGGTCAGGGATCTGGATATGGAATGCTTTTACCGGAATATGAATGAATTCCTGCCGGAAGACCGTATTATTACAGCGAAGATTTATGCGAAGGAAGTGGAGCATTCCGAAGAGAATCTGGAATTACTGGAGGAAGAATTTTTATTTGAGGAAAATTATCAATTAGAGAAGCTGCTTTTGCAGGTACTGTTTTAAGCTTTTCAACATGTGCCTCAGTGACAAAAGCTTCGGTAGAATGGAGGTCACTATGAGAATACCACAGTTTTTAAAAAAGGGAGATTTTATCGGGTTTGCGGCACCGTCGTTCGGCTGTAATATTGAGCCGTATCATACGGCGTTTAAGAGTGCGGGCAATAAGTTTTCGGCAGAGGGTTTTCTTCTTGAGATGGGACCGAACTGTTTCCTTGGGGAAGGAACCGGTATCAGCAATACGCCGGAAAAGTGTGCGGAAGAAATCAATGCTTTTTTCTCAAAGGATGATATCAAAGCAGTGATCTCCTGTGGTGGTGGAGAACTGATGTGCGAAATTTTGGACAGTGTGGATTTTGAGCAGATGAAAGCGAATGAACCGAAGTGGTTTTTAGGTTATTCGGATAATACGAATCTGACTTTTCTTCTGACGACGCTTTGTGACACTGCATCTGTTTATGGACCATGTGCCCCGGCATTCGGCATGGAGCCGTGGCATTCTTCACTTAGAGATACATTAGATCTGATGATGGGAAATAAGACGGAAATTACCGGGTATCCCCTTTGGGAAAAGGAATCCTTAAAGGACGAAGAACATCCGTTGGAGCCGTATCATGTAACCGAGGAGAGAAGACTGGTATCATTTCCAAAGGAAGATCATCGTTTTTCCGGCAGGATGCTCGGCGGTTGTCTTGATTGCCTGGGAATTCTGGCAGGGACAAAATATGATAAGGTAACGGAGTTTACGGAAAAATATAAAGAAGATGGAATAATCTGGTACTTAGAGGCATGTGATCTGAATATCATGGGAATCAGAAGAACCCTGTGGCAGCTTTTACATGCCGGATGGTTTGATACGGCGAAGGGGTTTCTGATCGGAAGACCGCTCTGCTATGGAGAGGAAATGTTTGGAGTGGATCAGTACCGGGCAGTAACAGATGTACTTCAGTCTTTACAGGTGCCGGTTTTAATGGATTTGGATATCGGCCATCTTCCGCCGATGATGCCGATGGTGAATGGCGCATATGCTGAGGTGCACACAGGGGGGAATGATATACGGATCAGCTATGATCTTGGCAGAGTATGATGATTTTTTGGAATTGTAGTTATATCAGGAAAGGAAAAGGATATGCCAAAGTTTAGTGTTAAAAAGCCGTTTGTTGTTTTTGTTGGCGTTGTCATGCTTTTAGTGCTTGGCTATGTCAGCTTCACGAAGATGACGACAGATTTTCTGCCGCACATGAATCTGCCTTATATGATTGTGGTCACTACATATCCCGGAGCTTCACCGGAAAAGGTAGAGACAGAGATCAGCAGTCCGCTCGAAAATACGGTGGGAACTGTGAACGGAGTGAAAAATGTTACCAGTACTTCTTCGGAAAATTCCAGCGTGATCACCCTGGAGTTTGAGGATGGCACGAATATGGATGCGGCAATGGTGAAGGTTTCTTCTGCTGCAAACCAGACAGAACTTCCGGAAACAGCAGGAAAACCTATTATCATGGAGATTTCTGCCGATATGATGCCGACACTTATGACCAGTGTGGATTATGAGGGGAAAAGTGGATATGAGCTGTCGAAATTTATCGAGGATAATATTATTCCGGAAATTGAAAGGCAGGATGGTGTTGCCAGTGTCAGTACTGCCGGTATGGTTGAAAAGTCAATCGAGGTAAGACTGGATCAGGATATGATCGATGAGGTGAACGGCAAGGTTCTGGAAAAGACGAATAAAACCCTGGCAAAGGCGAAAAAGAAGTTAGATGAAGCAGAGGATAAGCTGTCCGATGGAAAAAAGAAGTTAAAGGATCAGAAAAATAAGTTAGCAGAGACGCAGGAAAAGCAGTCCGGTGAGCTTGCAAAATTCAGTAAGATGATGGCGGAAGCAATCGCCGCAAAGCAGGCATATTCTTCTGAGCTTGCAAGTTTGAAAGCGAAGCAGGCTGCTTTAAAGATGGAAAAGCAGGCATACATAAAAAATAAAGTAATCAGCTCCTATGAGCAGATCAACCAGGGCTTTGAGGCTGTCAGAAGCAGCTTTAAGGAAGGCGGGGCTGCTTATGAACAGATTTATCAGGCAATCTATAAGCAGATTTTGATTGCGGCGCTTCAGGCACAGATTGATTCCATGGGATTGGATCAAAAGGTGACGGAGGATAATGTTGAGGCGATTCTTTCTACGCTGGGAAGCAGCGGTGAGCTGATAAAGGCAGCAGCCAAGGATCAGGCGGAGAGGCAGACGACTTCCCAGGTGCAGCAGACACTTAAGAGCCTGCCGGAAAATGTAAAGGATGCGATCGATCATCCCGCGAAGCTTGCAGCATATCAGGAAATGTTAAAAAGCCAGGGGCAGGAAGCGGCAGCAAAGCAGTTGACAAAGAAAAATTTAAAAACGCTTTATGATATTGCGGCAGTCCGTGTGCCGCAGATCGATACGGCGCTTGGAAACCTAAAGACGGAAATTGTCGTTGCGAAAAAGGTATTAGAGCAGGTTGAAAAGTCAATCAAACAGGCAGAGGACAAATATGAAGAGGTAGAGCAGGGAAAGATTACCGCTGCGGCTGCCTTCGGTACGGCAAATGCGCAGATCAGCAGTGCCGAGACGACACTTTCTGCCAGTGAAAAGGAGTTAAAATCAGGCAAAGATTCCTTTGAAAAGTCAAAAAAGGAAGCCCTGAAAAATGCGAATCTGGATCAGCTTTTAAGTATGGAACAGCTTTCGGGGATCCTTACTGCAGAGAACTTTTCTATGCCGGCGGGGTATATCAGTGATGACGGAACGCAGTATCTGATCAAGGTCGGCGAAGAATACGACAGTGTTGACGCGATGAAGGACACTGTGCTTTGCAAGCTTGACGGGATTGGTGATGTCAGACTTTCTGATGTCGCTGTCGTGACAATGGTAGACAATTCCGAAGATTCCTACGGTCGCGTGAATGGAAATGATGCGATGCTCCTGACGGTTTCAAAGGCAAGTACAGCAGGGACAACAGAGGTTGCAAACGGCTGTAATAAAAAGATAAAAGAGCTTCAGGAAAAATATAAGGGACTGCGTTTCACAAACCTTTTGGATCAGGGGCAGTATATCGATCTGATCATTAATTCCGTGCTTTCAAACCTTTTATGGGGCGCCGGACTTGCGATTCTGGTGCTGATCCTCTTTTTGCAGGATGTCAGACCGACCGTGATCGTGGCATTCAGCATTCCGTTAAGTGTTTTGTTTGCCATGGTTTTAATGTACTTTACGAATATTACTTTAAATATCATTTCCCTTTCCGGTCTGGCACTGGGTGTCGGAATGCTTGTGGATAACTCGATCGTGGTGATAGAAAATATCTATCGACTGCGAAACAAGGGTGTGTCTGTCGCGAGAGCGGCAGTCATGGGAGCGAATCAGGTAGCAGGAGCTATTTTTTCCTCTACCCTGACGACAGTCTGTGTATTTTTACCTATTGTATTTACAGACGGTATCACGCGTTCCATCATGCAGGATATGTGTCTGACGATTGCCTATAGTCTGGGAGCGAGTCTGATCGTGGCATTGACCTTAGTGCCTTGTATGGGAGCGAACCTGTTAAAGAAGGAGAGCGGGAGAAAGCACCGCTTTTTCGAAGCACTGGTTACGGCTTATGATAAGCTTGCAAGATTTTGTCTGCGCTTTAAGCCTGTTCCGGTTCTTGTTGCCGTGGTGCTTTTAGTGTTCTGTATCTGGCAGGTATTCCGCATGGGTGTCGTGTTTGTGCCGGATATGGGAAGTGAGCAGATGTCTGCCACGGTGACGATGGATATAGAGGCAACGCAGGAGGAGGACTATGCGCTGGCAGATAAATTAGGTGAATCGATTAAAAATCTCAAAGGGGTCGATACGGTCGGTGTCATGAAGGGAAGCAGGATCGCCGGTCTTGGCGGCGCAAATGAAGATAAACAGTATTCGTTCATGCTGCTTCTGGATAAGGCATATGCGAATGAGAATAAGAGGATC
>CADBMH010000019.1 GCA_902795705.1 uncultured Lachnospiraceae bacterium
CATTGTTCTTCATAGCACAGATGATCTTTAAAAGCTTTAATTTCATTATTAGAAAATTCAATTCTTTTATCATTATGATCAATAATGTACTCGATACATTGTTTCATCCCCTCGCTATTGTTTTCCTTCATATAAACCCCTAGTTTATATTCATCAATCAGCGAATCAAGAGAGGGATTCCCAGAACAGATTACAGGTATCGCGAGACCTATATATTCAAAGAATTTAGTTGGCGCTGCGTATAAAGTGTTGACACTATATTCAGGATCATAATATGTAATTCCGGCATCTGCATCATATATTTGATCAAATACATCTTCTCTTGGTAGATTTCTAATTAATTTATATTTTCCAGGGATTTTTTGTTTGCATTCAGCTTCTAGTTCGTTTAAATCGGTATCTGAGCCAAAACAATAAAAGTCCATTTCAAAGTTACTATTTATTTCAGATAATGCATTGATTATTATGGAAAATTCTCCCTTTTCATGAACGCCACCAGAGTATGCTATTTTAGGTACTGAATTCTTTACTTTTTGTCTACATAAATATTGTTTGACCTCCTCATATGGAATTGTATTCAATATCGTACATGAATCAAATTTGATTCGATTATTAGTTATTCTCCACTTTTCTCTTTGATAATCGCATTCAATCATCAAATCTGCTGAATCAGAATGATTTACAAAATATTTTTGAAGATTTTGCAACAATTTACTGTGTTTATTGTTATAAATTTCAGTGAAATATATAATCAGTTTTGTCTTTTTAAATAGTTTCTTCACTATTCTTGCAGAGCGATAATGAAATAAATCATGGCAAATAATTGTCTTATTTCTATATTTAAAGCACTCTGACAGTCCTTTCAATCTCATATAATATGTGCGAACTTTAGGGATATTCATAAAAGGACTTTCGCAAAAGGAATGGGCTCCATTCCCCCACATATAATAAAGCGCGCATGATTTTAGTGGGACTCTTGTCCAGCATTCAATGCTAATGTCCTGTTTAGAAAGGAACCGATACAAATATTTGATGCATGAATATGCATGTGTCGGATCAATAGCTGATAAGATAAGTACATCCTCATTTTTGTAATTCATACAAACATCCCCAAAATTTAATAGCAATTAAATGAATCGCTGTTATTTAGTCAATCAAATTAATGGGTTTTATATTATGCGTATGTATATATTGTAATGCAATTCCCGCAAATAAATATGCAAAGCAAATAGTCTCCATATCTTGTATATGATTAGAGAAAAGCATGACTATGCTTAAATATATCAATATTGTATAGCCACATACGCATAATCTATTCCCGTAATAATCAGATTTATTGTTGAACATTATAGAATATCTTATCAATATTTTGACTAAAGAAGCTAAGAAGAATATGTAAAGGAATGTACCCAGCCATCCCATATCAAGAGCTATTGTTAAATATGAGTTTTCCGAAGAATACACTTGACTTGTTGCCAAATCACTGTTTGCCAATGCTCCCACATGACCATATCCTAATCCCAGTGGATGTTTAACTGATTCCATAAAAGCATCCTTCCAAATACCAGATCGCGCAGCAGACGATGATTCTCTTCCAGCAAATGTATTAACAATCCATGTGGATATTTTATATAGCACCCCTGAATTTCCCTGAATAATGCCCCATATTATTAAAGCAATAATCAAAACCGTTATACTGAAATATACTATTTTTTTATGGGGAATGTATTTCCTTAGATACACTAAAAATATAACTAATAGTGCTAAAAAATTTGAACGTGAAAATGAAAGTATATATCCAGCGAGTATTAGTATTATCAATATATTTTTGCATTTTATATTAATATACTCATACAATATTATCGAAGCTATCAGTACAATGCCGGAACATAAGCCATAGATATTTGAACTACTAAATGTGCTTACAACTCTTTGAATTCCAAGGTTTCCAAAATAAAAAGAGTTATAAAGCATATCTCTTCCATATGCGTATGAATACACTAATGGATACCCTATTTTTCTTAAAAATGAATCACCTAAAATATCAGCCTGGAAAATGCCCCAAGCAGATAGCAAAGCTAGCAGCTTAACCATGAAACAAATAATGTAATGATTATTATTATCAATATCTATATTGCTTATGCAAAATAAGAATAAAATTGGAAAGTAGTATCTTCTTATAGCTATGATTCCAGTAGCTAATGAATTCGTATAGTATAATGCTAAAGCAGCCAAAATCATAAAGATTATTACACAGTAGAACGGCTTGCTAATTGTCACCTTGATTTTTCTTACTGTTAATATAAGAAGCGATGCAAGCAATATGTCTCTGAGACAGCTTAGGACAAAGTTGCTTTTTAAGATAATTTCAACGGCCATGTAATTAATTGCTAGCAATATAATTATCAGTTCAGCAATAATTCTATTTATTTTATTATCACTCATTTATCGCTATTCCTATATTTCTTGTCTGATTTAGCCAAATTCAATAATGCTTTACAACTATTTATGCTATTCTTATATCTAAATCTTCTATTTTGCAATGGGGCTTTATAACTTTCATCTGTAGACGAGCCCTCCTCATGATATACAGTCAGCTTACTAATATATTTCATAGTAAGCTTATCTCGTTGTATTATATATCTTAATATGTTTTCTTCGCCATACATGAACGTTCCAGGATATAAACCATCATATTTCTTAATATAAGATTTTGAAAAAATCAAAAAAGCTCCAAATAATTGATAATCATTATTCATCAGCAGTTTTCTGTCGCTATAATCATCTCCATCATCGTTATTCTTTTTACGAAATAGTCTTTGAAGTTGAATGTCTAAATTTAGAAAACTAAAGCAATATAGCACGTCTAATTTTAATAATCTTTTTTTTACATCGATAATCGAATAGTATTGTCTGCGCTCAGGATTCTGATGTTTCCCATCTTTTAGAGAAAGTATATTCGGACCAGCTATGTCAAAATGGGCATCGAAATAATTCGAAATTAATTTATTGACAAAACTTGTATCATATACATAGGTATCACTATTGGCTAATATTATGAAATCAGAATTTAAATGTGTCTTTGCATAAAGAAAGCCAACATTATTTCCCTTGGCAAATCCAATATTCTTCTCATTATGAATCAAAAAAACATTGCTATTTTCTTTAAACTCTGTACATATTTTTATATAGCTATCATCTGGTGAATTATTGTCGACAATGATGATATTAATTGACCATCCAT
Organism: uncultured Lachnospiraceae bacterium; assembly: GCA_902795705.1. Classification (GTDB taxonomy): domain Bacteria; phylum Bacillota; class Clostridia; order Lachnospirales; family Lachnospiraceae; genus Butyribacter. The sequence goes on from CADBMH010000019.1 coordinate 3,245, forward strand.
TCGGGGCTTTTAATTTAAGTAATGAATTAATGCATTTTCTTGCGGATCCATATGCTTTATAAAGTAGCACCACAAAACTAATATTATTACTACCTGTTATTTCGATATAGTCCATATCTTACTATCCTATTAAATTCTCTTATTCCATAATCAAATTGTGATGAAATAATATTTTCATTCATTTGTTTTAGCTTCTCACGCGTTAGACTAATAAATGTATTTATTAAAATCGTTTCACTGCCAGCCTCTACAACTATTCCACCACCCTTCGGAATAACATCCCTGGCACCAACGTGGTTGCTAACAATCAGTGGGACCCCATAACTTAGTGCTTCTATCACTGTATATCCGAAAGTCTCATTCCACACACTCGGCTGTACTAAGACATCCGTATTATCCATGATGCTGCCGAGCTGTGAGTAGTCATACCTTTCATGCGACTTAATGTAAGGTGCGTCTTTAGCTGGCTTGAAAAAAACATTCAGCTCAAAGTCTTGTCTTACCCGCCAGACTTCATCAAGGACGCTCTTTAATACAAAGTATCCCTTCGCAGCACTCTGAGCAGAGAGATATGTGATCCTGATCTTGTTTCCAAATTCTTTCTTCTTCCTGTGGTCCTTAATATCTCCATGGGTGATTGGAATCAGCATGCTCTTTCTTTCACCCATGTATTTCTCATATACTTCCTTTGTCACAGAACTGTTGTAGTGGACTACATCTATCAGATCCAGAAGGCTTTTATAGTATTCCCTTAACTTCCGGTAATCCTCCGCCGTTCTGGCCGTTTCTCCTTCAACTACCTCTTGCCCGCTCAGATACTCATCGCGATGGCCTTTACGCAGCCTCTTCACGACTGTGCTGTCCTTTAGCGTTCTATACGCTGGACTTTGGAGAATCTGAATTTTCTTAAGCGACAGCGCTGTCATGTTGCATCTAGGACAGCTGTCACAAGTAACTGCATCCGGGCAAATCATGCCATCCCGAAACATTGTCACCTTGGGGCAGATGGGAAAAAAGTCATGCGTGGAAAACACAGTCTTTATCCCCATTTTCTTAGCCGCTACTAGTAAATTCTTGTGAA
>CADBMH010000020.1 GCA_902795705.1 uncultured Lachnospiraceae bacterium
ATAAAAGAAAAATTCCAGTTGAGAATGCTAAGAAGCTTGGCAAAATTTTAGAAGTAAATTGGATTATTTTTTATTCAAATTAAATGATAAGACAGGATTGTAATGATGCTAGTATGTTAGCAGATAAAATTGAGAAAAAAGAAGCCGAAATGTAAAAAAATTATGAAAAGAAAGGACGGTATGTTTTATGCAGCACATAGAGCAGAAAAAAAGAATCAGATCCATCAATCAGACTGTGGCCATTATAAAGGAAATGGATCCGGATACAGCAATATCATACAGTACGATTAGAAAAGCCATTGCAAATGAAATGATACCTTGTATTTTTGTTGGAAATCGTAAACTCATAGTGGTTGAGGATGTTATGGAATATTTTCGCATTAATTGCTGAAGGGAATCATTGCTCTGTATTTTATAATGCTGAATGAAAACATAGGCGGATGCTTGTATGTAAGGTAGCCATCTTGAGTGAAAGGTCGTATATGAAAAGAAAAGATAAAGAAGAAAAGGCAAATTGGTTACAGAGAGAGGGATATATAAATACAGTCATGCTTTTGATAACAGCTATGAATGACGTAGAGAATATCAGAAATGTGTATATATACGCAAGAGCTCTCTGGATGCAGGAACATCCAGAGGAGTTTGCGGAGGATATTAAAGAGTATAGAGATTCTCTTTGAGCATTTTTAAATTCTTAAATGCTATCTCTCTGTTTTGAGGGGATAAAGAAAGATACCATCTAATCAGAGAAATATCGTCAGCATTCAGGGAATATGCAGCTTGTACATCAGACAGTGCTTTTTCCTGTTGCAATAGAAGTATTTTCTCCGTATCCATATCAGAGCCGGGCTTAAATACATCACCTTCTCCGGAGAGGAGCCAATCCGGATTGATTAGAAAGACAGAAACTAACTGGTCAAAAACAGTTTCTGTAATGGTTCTGTTACCATTTTCTAATTGTGATAGATATGTCTGGCTGATATTTAAGGTTTTCGCAAACCTTTCCTGTGTAATCTGAAGGAGATTACGTCTTAGATATGTCATTCTCTCGGTTACTGCCAATAACTCCTGAGATGTCATATCGGATAGCTTAGATTTTGTCATACTTGGAACTCCTTTTGGTCAAAGATAATTCGTAATTCAAGTATAACACAGATTTGCACATTGTTTAAGGGAAAAATGAAGGAGAAAAAAAGAGGAGGTGAAAAAGAAAAAAGAGGACCTGTTCTGCCTAACAAGTCCTCGGATGGAATAAGTTAATTTGCTACCAACAAACTAACTACGCCCATTGTGAAATAAATCACTAATCAAATAGTATCACAGATTATATGAAATGGCAAATAAAAATTAAAAAAAATCACGAAAAAGGAGAGTTTTAGTTATGGGAAAAATAATAGCATGTGTAAATGAAAAAGGTGGCGTTGCAAAAACGACAACGATCAAGAATGTTTCCGTAGGATTGGCGAAACATGGAAAGCGTGTACTTGTTATTGATTTAGATCCGTCCATGAACCTTACAAAATGTATGGGGATGGGTGAGAGAAATGCAACAATTAAGCAGGATATAACGATATGTGATATTTTGGACAAATCCATTGAATATGAGGATGTACCGGATGGTTACGGCATTTATCATCAGGAGGAAGGCGTGGATATTATTATCAGTTCGGACAAGCTCCGGGCGTATGAGGATAAAGTCTTTATGGCACCTCAGAGAGAAATTGTTTTACGCAGATATGTTGAGACGATTAAGGAAAAATATGATTATATTTTCATTGATTGTCTGGCCGGGCTTGGAATTTTTGTATTAAATGCTCTTTTCTGTGCTGATTCCGTAATCATTCCATTGGCACCACAATTCCTTTCTGTAGAAGCGATGCAGAACCTTTATGAAAAGATTGCCCTAATCAGGAAGCAGAATGGAACCAGAACAAAACCGGAAGTATTGGGTACGGTGTTCACGATGGTTCGCACGAATACCAATAATGATAAGAGCATCATAGATATGTGCAAATCATCTTATGCAAAAGGTGCCAATTTCTTCCATACATATATTCCTGACCTTGTGGCATATTCAGAATC
>CADBMH010000021.1 GCA_902795705.1 uncultured Lachnospiraceae bacterium
ACCTTACATTTTTCGCAAATCGGTTTTACTGAAGATCTAACTTTCACAGCAATAACCTCCTTTCAATAAAGTCCATTGTCTAATATAACACAATTATTTCCAAGATGCAAGCATTTTTTTCTGCAAAATTTTCAACTGAAAATTTTCAACAAAAGTTACTAAAGTTAAAAAAACATCTCCGGAAGATTTTATCGTCTGTTCTTCCGGAGATATATTTGTGAAAATACTTTACTTTTTTAATATTACTTTTTCTATTGATTCGATATCAATATCATAAGAAGAAAGTTTGATTTTCGTAATAACAAGCTGTGCTTCAAGTACATCATTGGTACCGCTTTCTGCAGCTTTGATTTCTAATAATAGAACATATCTATCAATAAGATTTTGCTTCATTTCTTCCTCTGACATAATGGCTACCTCTCTTGCATCATTCCAGACTACAAGCCTCGAAAATATTTAATCTCCCCTATTTATCCATATATACTGCAAAAAATCACTTATCTCTCCAGGTGATCCGCCCTTTCGTCAGATCATAGGGAGACATCTCCATTGTAACGGTATCTCCCGGAAGAATTCGAATAAAATTCTTTCTGAGCTTTCCGCTGATATGAGCCAAAACCTGATGACCGTTCTCCAGTTCCACCTTAAACATGGCATTCGGGAGCTTCTCCACAACCTTTCCTTCAATTTCAATCACATCTTCTTTTGACATAGTTCTCCTCATTTCTGCGCTGATTTTTAAAGCAGCTGCTGCCAAGCGCCTGCAGCAGGCTTATATAATACTAAATTTTCGTTAAACATCTTATTAAAGATAGCATGTTTCCGGCCATTTGGCAAGAAAAACATTTTTATCTGTATATTTCATTCTCTCAGACCGCCTCCAAAACTCTCATCGTTTAAACCAGATCTTCACGGTAAGATAAAAGCTCCGGCTCGCCATCACGGATCAAAACCGTATTTTCATAGTGGGAAGACTTCGTTCCGTCTCTTGTCACAACCGTCCAGTCATCCTCTAACATCCAGACTTCAAAATCTCCCGCATTCACCATCGGTTCTATTGCCAGAGTCATCCCTTCCCTCAGTTTCATCCCCCTGCCAATCGGTTTATAATTCGGTACCTGCGGTTCCTCATGAAGATTCTTTCCAATTCCGTGCCCCACCAGATCACGAACGACGGAATAACCGTTTGCTTCCACGAAATCCTGAATTGCCTTAGAAATCTCATATAAATGATTTCCTGCCCTTGCAAATTTGATTCCTTCAAAAAAACTCTGCTTTGTAATATCCATCAGTCTTCTGTCTTCTTCCGAAACCTCTCCGACTGCATGTGTCCTGGCTGCATCAGACTGATAGCCTTTATAAATAACACCTGCATCCAGGCTGACGATGTCTCCCTCCTGCAGGATTCTTTTTTTGCTTGGAATCCCGTGCACCACCTCGTCATTTACAGAAATACAGATCGACGCAGGATACCCGTTATAATTTAGGAAAGACGGAATACAATCATAGCTTCTGATCACTTCCTCGCCCTTTCTGTTGATATCCATCGTACTGATTCCCGGACGGATGATCTTTGCCATCTCATCATGGACAATCGCCAAAATCCTTCCGGCCTCCCTCATTAATTCAATTTCATGTTCTGATTTGATCGTTACCGCCATAATATGCCTTCTTTCTAATCTGCTTTTTTGTATACTGCCCATAGTTCAATACTGCCACGAGCAGCAGCTTTTCATTTCATAAGATAAACCCAGTAACAGCCTACTGGGTTTTATCTTATATGATAATGAGTAAAAAATCAAATACATTCGCTTTAATGATAGGATTTCTTTAATAACTACCCCAAAATCTCTGAAATTGCCTTAGCAACTCCCTCTACGCCAAGCGTGCCGTCTACCGCATGGTGAATGCCTTGCTTTTTGTAATATTCAATCAACGGAGCAGTCTGTTCATGATATACATTTAATCTTTTCTTTACCGTCTCCGGCTTATCATCATCACGAAGCTCTAATTCGCCGCCGCAATTATCACATACTCCCTCAACCTTCGGAGGAATATTCACAGCATGGAAAGTTGCTCCGCACTTTGCACAGACTCTTCTTCCTGCCATACGATCCACGATTGCCTGATCTTCCATGGCAATCTCAAGCGCATAATCAATTGCAGTCCCCTGCTTTTTCAGGGCCTCTGTTAAAGCCTCTGCCTGTGGAATCGTCCTTGGAAATCCATCTAAAATATATCCGTTTTTACAGTCATCCTTCTGCAGGCGGTCTACCACAAGATCACACACCAGCTCATCCGGCACAAGATCTCCTGCATCCATGTAGCTTTTCGCCTTTTTACCAAGCTCTGTTCCCTCCTTGATATTCTGGCGGAAAATATCGCCGGTAGAAATCGTCGGAATCTTATATTTATCCACGATCCCCTTTGCATGTGTTCCCTTGCCCGCACCCGGAGCACCTAACATAATAATCTTCATGTGTTTCTCCTTTCCAATCTAATATATTCAGTCCTTATGTAAAAAGACATTCATAAATATACTATACTCTATAAAAACACTATTTGCAAATCTTTTTTCTATACCGCAGCATCAGGACAATGTCTTAAAAATCAGGCCGAATGTACCCAGTCCGCAGCTCGCAGCAATTGCCACGGTCGCCTCCTGATAGATGATCCGGCGAAATGCAACTCTTTTTCGAACCTCCGCCTCAACCTCCTCAAGCTCTGCATAAGACAATCCTACATGGGTAATGAACAAAAGCTCGTCATCGATCCGCTTCGGCTCCTTAAGTGCATAAGCAATATACTTTGTCCATGCCCTGTTTCTGGTACCAATATACGCCCGGAAAGGTCTCATATTTTCCCGCCACATAAAAATCATTGGCCTGAGTGCCATGGAACGATAGATCACATCGACCGTTTTACTGATTTTGCCGCTCAACAACATATTTTTTGTATCATCAAGGAGAAAGCTTGTACTGACCTTTTTCTTAAGTTTCTCAATCTCCTGCAGAACGGACTGTTCTGAATGAAATTCCCTTGCCTGCACGGCGGCAGCCAGCACAATAAGCCCCATGCCACTTGATGTATGGCCGCTGTCAACTACCGTTACACTATCAAAGCTTTTCGATGCCTCGTATGCATATTGATAACCTTTTCCCGTCTTGTATGCCGGTGTGATATGAATAATACGATTTGCCTTTAACAAATTTTCCGCAAAAAAGCTTTCGTATTCCGAAACCCCCGGCTCCACTGCATACGGAACCCGTCCCCGCTCCATATACGATAAAATTCCCTTGGCACCAATCTCTTCCCCATCTAAAAAAATCCCCCGATCCGTATGGACATTATACGGAATCACCTGGATATCCTCTTCCTCAATCAGTTCCGGCGGAAGATCGCAGATTGAATCCGTGGTAATAAGAATCTGCTTTTTCGTCTGATGCTCCAAAACATCCCTGATTTCCTTTTCTTCCATCAGTTCAGAAGAATGAACCTCCTGTATCAGCTCTGCAGGCAGCAGATAAAACAGAGTGCGTTCTAATGCTTCTCCGGTCACAGGCTTTGTCAGACAACTGACAAACCCCTCCTTTCGATACAATTCCTGCATATCACTTCCTGCGTTTGCGGTCAAAGCAACAACCGGTGTATCCTTACTAAGACCGCCGGCTTGTTTTCTGATCTTATGCAGACAGGTAATTCCATCCATTCCCGGCATCAGATGATCCATTAAAATCACATGATATTTATTTTCCAGGGTTTTCTCTAATGCTTTCTCACCACCGGATGCCGTTTCAATCTGCACCTTTGTATCCTTTAAAAGCTTCGTCTCTACCATTAGATTGGCCTCATTGTCATCAACAATCAATATCCGTGCATTCTGCGCAATAAATTTCTGCCTATAGCTCACCCTCCGCGTTTCAAAATGCCGGTTCTCCAAATCTAATTTTCCAATCTCCGTTGCATCCGCAATCTCCTGAGGAAGCTCTACAATAAAGGTAGATCCCTTTGTATAAATGCTGTTGACATGAATTTCACCACCCATTAAATCTGTGAATTTTTTCGATATCGCCAGCCCTAATCCGGTTCCTTCAATATATTTATTCTTTTCCTCGTCAACTCTTCGGAATGCCGAAAAAAGATAAGGAATGCTCTCCCTCCGGATTCCGATTCCCGTGTCCGCGATCGAATACAGCACATAAAATTTACCGTTCTCTCTTGTCTCCCCCTGCATGGACAATGTAACAGAACCCTTTGAAGTATATTTGATCGCATTTGTTAAAATATTAATTAAAATTTCTTTTATTTTAATCTCATCTCCGTAAAGCGCCGTCGGCAGTGCCGGATCAACATGAATGTGGAAATCAATCCCCTTTTCCTTTGCCCGTATCCAAACCATATTAACAATTTCAGAAAGCATCTCACCTACCTGATAGGCACTGTTATTTACATCCATCCTTCCGGAATCAAGCTTTGACATATCTAAAATTTCATTAATCAGATGCAAAAGGACCCTGCTTGCTGATTCAATATTTTTCGCATCTTCATAAACCTCATCCGAAATAGCCTCACGCATGATCATCTCGTTCAGACCGATGATCGTATTGATCGGCGTACGGATTTCGTGACTCATACTTGAAAAAAAGCGATTTTGTGCTTTATTAATCTCCTCAATGTCCTTCTTCTGCTCCTGAACTAATTTATTTTCGGAAAGATAGAGCTTCGTCTGAAAAATTATAAGCATAGACAAAAGCACACTGACAAGTTCAAAAGACACAAAAGAGTCCACATGCGCCATATATCTGGAATGGGAGGTGATCCATTCCGGAAAATGATATGAAATCAGATAACAGGCTCCCGCCATGAGGATTGCTCCTATAAGGAACAGATACTTTTCCCTGCCCGCAACCATAAGTCCGATATATGCCACACAAAAAATGAACCAAAGCGGCGTACCGCCGTAAATACCGCCGCCAAAAATAAAGCAGGCCGGAAGCACAAACAGAATCAAAAAAACAGCAATCAGATCCGTTCCCCTGCGAATATTTCCCGTTCGGATTGCAGAAGCAGTAATAAAGAAAAGGACTAACCAGCCACTACCCAAAAAAGCAATATCCGTCAATGTCTCTCCAAGAAACCAGCCGACAATGGCAATGAACAGAAGTGCTATTAACGCCACGGAGTTGATCAGGCAGAAAAGTCTTTCATAAATATTCCGATTGGGGTCTTTTACAATCTCTATGATTTTTTTAGGATTCATCTGATTCACCTCCCGGAAGAAACTCTGACTCTGATTCCTCAAGCGACCTGTCAGTTCGTGTCTCCTCCTTCGGACATAAGCTTTTGAGAAGGACTGTCGTAAGCTCTCCATACTTCCGCATCAGTTCTCCATGCTTTTCCGAAAGAAAAACTTCCTTTTTCCCCTTTGCAGCAGTCTCTAAAGCCTTTGCAAGCTCTGAAACCTCTATCGCACCGATCATTTTAGATGTACTCTTTACCGCATGTACTAAAATCCGGTAATCTTCCCAGTTCTTTTCCTCATAAAAATTATCTAATTTTTCTCTTTTTTCCTCACCCTCGGAAGCATATTTCACCAGCAATTCCGTATAAAAATCCCGATCCTTCATGCAATATGCAAGTCCGGTCTGAATATCCACACCAAGCTCTTCCAGTACAGCAAACGGTTCTCTTTCCTCATCTGCTTTTTCTATTTGAGCAGCTTCTTCAGCCGAAGCATTTTGTTCCAGTGAATCCGCTGCCGTCACGGAGTCTTTTTCACTTTCTGCTCTGTCATGTTCATCCGACCTGGAATTTTTAAACCTGATCGCATGTTTCGGAAGAATATGTCTTAAAGTACGCTCCAGTTCAGAAATTTCAATCGGTTTCGCGACAAAACCGTCAAAGCCCTCCCTCTTAAACATCTCCTTCGCTCCGCTCATGGCATTCGCGGTAAGCGCAACAATTAAAAGCATCCGATCCTTTTTCTTTTCAATCACACGCAATTCCTTTGCTGCTTCCACTCCATCCATTTCCGGCATCATATGATCCATAAAAACCAGATCATATGCCGTTTCTTCATACATTTCAATTGCCTCTTTTCCACTCTCTGCTGTTGCGATTTCCATGCCGTATTCTTTCAAGATTCCCTTGGCAACCATCAGATTCATCGGCTCATCATCCACAAGAAGTGTCCGTATTCCCGGACAATACATTTCTCCTGTCTGCCACTCACTCTCATGATCCGTATGTCGTCTCAAAAGACCTATAATAGAATAAATCGAAAACGGCTTTAAGAGTATCTCTGCCGCACTATTCCCCGGCAGTTCAAAGCCCCTGTCTGCTATCACAATCACTTCAAGCTCACCGGTAAGATTTTCAAGCTTTTCAGTCGCTTCCTCATATTCCTTAACACCCACAAAAATATGTGTTACAGGATGTTTCTTTTGAATCTCCATGACCTGCTCAATATTTTCCACCACATAAAACGGGACATCTGACTGCTTGGAAAGATGAAAAAGCATCTGCTCGTAGCAGTCTCTTACCTCAGGATTTTCAAACCTCTGATACCGTATCCAACCGACCAGACAAAGTCCCTCTAATCCTTCCACAGATACACCCGGTGTGTTGTCCGTAATCGTTTGCGGAATGCTGACCTTTACATTCGTCCCTTTTCCCTCAGTACTTCTCAGCTCCCAAAAACCATCCATCCGGCTTACAAACCCATTAATAATAGAAATACCAAGGCCAAGTCCTCCGGAAGATCTGGTTCTTCCGGAATTTGATTGATAAAATTTTTCAGAAATATGATCTTGACTTTCCTGATCCATCCCACTTCCCGTATCGCGCACCTCCATGCACAAATTTACTCCATATGGTCTCGGAAGAGAATATACACGGACATAAATGCAGCCACTCTCTGTAAATTTGACCGCATTATCCAAAAGATGCCACAGGACCTTTTTTATCTTGGCGCCATCGCCCACCAGACCTGTCGGAATATCAGCGGAAACATCAAAGATCATTTCAATGGAATCCTTTTTCCTGTATCCAAAACCGGTAATCAAATCCTGCAGAATGGAAGAAAGCACATATTCCTCATTGACAACCACAAGATTCCCCATATCAATTTCCGTATAATCCAAAATATCTCCCAACTTCTCGGAAATCCTCTGCCCGGCCTCCTGAATGGAGGCAATATGACGATCTGCTTCTTCCTGTGACCTTTGTCTCTTTAATAAAGCAGAAAAGCCTATCACGGCATTAACCGGAGTGCGAAATTCATGTGAAATGTTGGTCAAAAGATCCTCAATACGGGCATATGCACTTCGAATCCCACGAATCCTTTCATCAATCTGTACCCCTTCCTCTCCCTGGTTCCTAATGATAACCTTTGCCGTAATTCCCGCCATAAGTACCAAAAAAATATGAAGCACTACCCTTGATACGGAAACCAGACTCCATGAATGACCATTTAAATTTAATGTAAGCAGATTGTAACCCATGGTTCCGAAAAAAGCGATCATACAAAGGTTGATAAACTTCTTCTCGAACAGAATTATGTAAATGATAATCACAGTACAGATCACAGGACCGATATCATAAAAACTGGTCGGATGGATTCCATAAAAAAAGTAAGTAAACATCATGGACAACGAGTAGAGCCAGGCTCTGGTTTCCTCTGAAAAAAACTGAAAAACATGTACAATCCATGACAAAAAAAGACCGCCTGCAATAATAAGAAGCGGCCATTTTTCCCATCCAAGCAGACAGTCCTCAATTATGAGCACTGCTGCAAAAAAAGTATACGCTATTATAATCGTCAAATGTGAAATCTTATGTCGCCGTTTGATCATCTCATTTTCTTCCATCAGCGTTCTCTCCTATAAGCTCACGTTACGACACTGCCTCCCCCTC
>CADBMH010000022.1 GCA_902795705.1 uncultured Lachnospiraceae bacterium
CGGAAAATAATTTCCTCCATCTGAAGGATCTGTTTTTCATCGCAGATGACAACAAGCTCACAGCCCGGTCTGTTCTTCTTCATATAGGCCGGAAGGAAATGAACATCTCTTGCTCCCGCCTGTAAAAGTCTCTCCATCGTAAAGCCTAACATCTCACCACTGCAGTCATCAATATTGGTTTCCAGTTTATAAATATATTCCTTTTCTTCCTCCTCTTCCGGCTCGATCAAAAGTGCACGTAAAATACTCGGTCTTTCATAGGTACGCTTTCCTGCGCCAAGTCCTATCTTTTTTATGATAAACTTTTCCGGCCGTTTATCCGAGGTACGGATAGCTGCTGCAATGGCTGCCCCGGTCGGTGTTACTAATTCCCCGACCGTATTTGTTAATTTTAACATAATTTTTTCATTTTGTACAATATTTGCCACCGCCGGCACCGGAACCGGTAAAATCCCATGCTGGCTGCGGACACTCCCCGTCCCCTCACACAGATACGGTATGACCACATCATGAATATTCAAATTATCCAGACAAACTGCTACGGACACCACATCTACAATAGAATCCACTGCGCCCACCTCATGAAAATGTACAGTCTCCACCGTCTCTCCATGCGCTTTTGCCTCTGCCTCTGCAATAATCATAAAAATACGAAGCGCAATCTTTTTCGCCCGCTCAGAAATTCCTGCTCCTTCAATAATCTTTGTAATTTCTTTCATTCCCCGATGTCCATGATGGTGTTCATGCTCCTCATGCTCTTCATGGACATGATGCTCATGCTCTCCATTCTCTTCATGTCCATGATGATGGTCATGATCATGTTCACCATGTTCGTGATGATGGTCATGCTCACGAAGATGGCCATACAAATATTCCATATCATGGTCGTGATTCTCATGCTCTTCATCAAGGATCACATCAAAATCACAGGCATCCAGTCCTGCTTTTTTTACTCTGCTGATCTTTGTCTGAAACCCGGAAACCTTCAGACTTTTCAGGGCATTTTTCAGGACAGCCTGATCCGCACCGAGATCCAAAAGTGCTGCCACCATCATATCCCCGCTGATTCCGGTTTCACATTCCAAATATAGTCGTTCTCCCATACTACTCTCCTATTTCTAACTGTTTTTTTCACACTACCGACTGCCTGTTGATCTGTGCCGCCAGATAGCCGGCACCATATCCATTATCAATATTTACGACCGCCACTCCATTTGCACAGGAATTGATCATCGTAAGGAGCGCCGTAACACCACCGAAATTCGCCCCATATCCAATCGAAGTCGGTACTGCAATGACAGGACAATCCACAAGTCCCCCTATGACACTTGGGAGCGCTCCTTCCATCCCGGCAACAGCAATCACACAATTCGCAGACTGGATATTTTCCATCTTTCCAAGCAGCCTGTGCAGACCGCTGACACCAACATCATAAATTCTTTCCACATTCGCCCCGAAAAATTCTGCCGTCTGTGCTGCCTCCTCTGCTACGGCAATATCTGCTGTCCCTGCAGTACATACTGCAATTCTCCCGATATGCGTTTTCTCCTTTTTTTCCACCTTGAGTATACGCGAATCCTCATCATATTCCACCTGCGGCATTTGATTAAAAATCAGTTCATACTGTTCTCTGCTTGCACGGGTTCCCAAAACCTCACCATATAACTCGTACAAGCGCTGATAGATTTCTTTCAAATGAGCATCCTTTTTTCCGGCACAAAACACCACCTCGGAAACTCCCTGCCTGATATCCCTGTGTGTATCTAACTTTGCAAACCCCATTTCCTCATAGGGTTCTCTTTTGAAAAGCTTTTCTGCATCCTCCACAGAAATCTCACCACTTTTCACCTGTTCTAAAACCGTTTTCATATTCATAAAACCATTTCCCGTCCTTTTTTCTACATACACGGCTATTCCATATGCATATTCATTTGCGAAAAAATATTTTTATTTATTACATATGCACATTCATTTCTGAAAAGCGAATTCTGTTATTTACAGATAAAGCTTCTTTTGCCCTTTTCCGGCTTACTGATCCTGACCGTAGGACTGTAGCTTCTCATTCGTCTCAGGATTCTTGCCGCACGCTTTTTATCCGCAATTTTCGGCTGATAATTATTGATATAATTTTTTGAAGATAACGCACACGGAATCATTTTTGCCGTCGTTTTCTTTTTCAGCTTATTACCGCTAAAATAAAAGGTCTGCTGATAGATCATCGTATCCTTGTCCGAAGGATTTGTATTCCCGCCGAAACAGAAATTTCCCAGACTATATACAATATATTTTCCTTTATATTTTTCAATCCCCTGCAGTACATGCGGATGATGCCCAAGTACCAAGTCTGCCCCTTTCTTTACCGCAAAGTGCGCGATGGTTTTCTGCACATCGTTTAATCTTGATGTATGCTCAATCCCCGCATGCATACTGACAATGATCAAATCCGCTTTTTTCTTTTTCAGCTTTTTGATACCGGAACGGATCAGATTTTTACTCCCCGAAACGCTGTCTAATCCACATACGGCTATCATGCCTATCTTCTTTCCTTTGACTTTATATGTAGAAACCTTTCCGTAGGACGCATATTTAATGCCGGCTTTTTCTAATGTTTTTCTCGTATCCTTATAGCTGATCTCTCCAAAATCCCTGCAATGGTTATTTGCAAAGGAAACCGCCTCAATCTTACCTTTTTTCAAAATATTGACATAAGACGGATCCCCCCGGAATGCATATTTCTTCGGCTGACGGCTTCCCCGCTTCGTCAAGGTTCCCTCAAAATTTGCAATCGTCAGATCATCCTTCGCAAATACCTTTTTCACCTTCTTAAAAAAATAGGCATCATTATGTTTTCTTTTTACAGAATAAAAATTCACACTGGAAGGTGATGCCCTGTCACTGCCAAAGGTACAGTCTCCCACGGCACTGATCGTGATCGCGACATCCTGTGTCGCTGCCATGCCCCCCGCTTTGATCTGCATCTGCCCCGTCTCAGGCTCTGCTGTTCCGACAACCGGATAAGTCGCAGGCATCCCCAATGCCAAAACCAGCCCCCAGATCATTAGCATTTTGAAATACATTTCTTTTCTCCTTTTTCTACCTTTGTGCCTACTCTTTGCTCCACACATAGCAATATGCCTGTGTTCTCGCTGCAAACGGATATTTTGCAATAAGCTCTCTCACCTCGGCTTTCGTATACCAGCCCGGTTCAATCTCCTCTAAAACAGATGTGCTCTCCTTAAATTCCCCTCTTGCCTTTCCTACGATACAGACATTTGTTTCATTGGAAAAGCCGATCGCACTGTAGCTTAAAGGAATCTTATCATCAATCTCATATAACTCCAGTCCCGTTTCCTCCCGGAGCTCCCTTTTGGCGCTCTCCTCCGGCTCTTCACCTTCGTCAATCAGTCCTGCCGGAAAATTATAGATCCACTCTCCCGTCGCCAGCCGAAACTCCCTGTCAATCAAAATTTTCTCTCCTGCTTCATCATGCACAATAATCACTACTGCATCCGGCTTCCTTGCTGTCAATTCCTTTTTTCCCTTTATGTCCGGATTCCTGCTGATCATTTCATAGACCTTCGTTCCGCCATCTGCCGTTTCATAGGTCAGATCATACCTGTGGATAAATTTTCCATCCAGAACCTTATCTATCTTTTTTAACTCCATGTCTGCCTCCTTCTATATCATCTATCAAAAAAAGAATTTTCTTTTAAGCTCTGCTGTTGCTTTCTTTCC
>CADBMH010000023.1 GCA_902795705.1 uncultured Lachnospiraceae bacterium
AAGTAATTCAATATTTGGCTATGTCATTATATCATTCAGTAATAATATGTGCTCCATCAACAGAATTGTTTACTGTTAGAAAAAAAATGCACGTGTTGTAGTACCAGCTGGCAGCTATAAAGTCATTACCAAAGACCATGACATAGCTTGTTTTATCTATGCCAACAACTATACTGATCAACGTGGTGTACATCTGTTTGATAACGAAGAAGAAGCCAAGAAAGTATTCAAAGAAGGCAAAAGATTTGCCCTTGGTACTACACAGGAAAAAGGCTACTCCACTACATTCTTTGCCAATCCATTTGGACCTATGCAACGTCAGGAAGAATGCAGTGCATTAATCGATATAGTCTTTGATAAACTCTTTGAGGATCATATTCCTGTTGGAGAAGTGTATACATGCCTTGGCCTTCCAGACAAAGGAGAATATGGTATTGAAGAAGGTGCCAGAGCTCTGTTATATCTGGTTATCCATAAGTAAAAACATGCCAGACAAGCTCATTTATATTTTAGCTTGTCTGGCATTCATTTGTTTTACAAGGATATTGCTGAAATTGTTTATGAACACGTCTATTATCCATTAACTTCACCAGATGCATTACACCCTCTTTATCCATAAAATATCTTCTTATTGTTCAATTAAATTCTGAGTACTATTCAAATCAGTCACAATAACATCGGCTTGTTCCTGACTGAATGAAAAATTAGTTTTTCTGGCAATTACGTACATTCCTGCTCTTTTGCCAGCTTCAATACCAAAGACAGAATCTTCTACAACAATACATTCTTGCGGCTTAAGCCCAAACTGATTCATACAGTATAAATAGATTTCAGGTGATGGTTTGCTCTCCGTAAAATCATCTCCAGTACAAATTAAATCAAAATAATTGCTAATACCACATTTTGAAAGTACATTATGTATATAGTTTATATTAGAACTAGAAGCACAGGCTATTTTCACATTATTTTGTTTTAAAAAATCTAAATATTCAACCACATCAGGAAATAATATTTCTTTGTAATCAAAAGCCTGACGCTTATGCATTTTATAGTTCCGTATATCTTCTTTTAATGTATCTGGAACCTTATCTTTATACCCTTCAAGCACTTTTTCCCACATATTTTGTTTTTTATGTGTTCCAATCAGTAAATCAAATCTTTCCATCGGAATATCTATGCCATTTTTATCTAAATATTCTTTTGTCCATTTTTGTTCCTGCACTTCACTGTTAATCAGCACACCATCAAGATCAAACAATACTGCTTTGATCATAACTCTTTACACCCTCCGTCTAAAATCTTTTTTATTTTGATTTTGGAACTTTCCTTAGATGTGTTTTCCATAGCGTCCTTCAAACTAGACTCACATTTTTGAATATCTCCATTTACCTTATAAAGATATGCCAGTCTATATTGATAAACTGATTTGGCTTCCCTATCAATCTCTTCAGAAATAATCTCCTCAATTTTAGGAATTAACTGAATATTGTTATTCAAATAAATGTCACAAACCAGATTACAGTCATTAATTAAAACCTGTTGATTTGCTTGTTTTGCCATGGAACTATACTTGTCAAGCTTTTCTAAATACACCAGTCCCTGCTTATCTTTTTTATTAGCATAATACCCTATAAGTAAACTGTACAATGCCACCGCATCCTCTGCATTCAATTTCTGCTGTTCTATTAAATCTGCTGTTTTTTTCACTTGAGCTACATTATCTTTATAAACCCAGTAATTCAATTCCATCATATTTCGAGATTTAGAAGACATCAGCATATCTGCCTGTAATGAAGAAAGCTGTAGTAAAAATCCCTTTTCATCATTCTTAACATACGCCAATCTATATAGTTCATCTAGAAGTTTGTTTAAACTGTACTGTCTTAAAAAAACAGTTAACGGAACCAATATTGCAATTAAAATAATAGTTATTTTCATAAAATTAAATAAAGTGAGTGGTCATATGAATATACTTCCACTCACTCTTTTCTCCTACATTACACCAATAAATGTTAATAAAATACCTAAACCTAATAGTATAAAGATTAATTTATTCGGTGAAACACCTTTTACAATTCCCTTATACACTGCCAAGGAAAGTAGTAATGGAAGCAGATTAGGCATGATACCATCCAAGACATCAACCAGGACAAAGGTTCCACCACCCATTTCCAATGTTAGAGCAACTGGGAATTTTACAATTTGAGGAATCATACCACCAATAACAACCATTGCCAGCACTTTAGCGGCATCAGTCATTTTAGCAAGTGTTCCATCTGCTTGAATCTTGGCAAGGAACTGACGCCCTCCAGAATATCCAAGTTTGAAACCATACCATCTTGTCAGAGTGGAAGGAATCAGGTTAAGTAACAAGTATAGAATTACACCAACAATATTTCCTGCAGCTGCCATAGGTGCACCAACACCACAGGCAATCATTCTGAATGTACCCCAGAAGAAACTATCACCAATTCCGGCAAGAGGACCCATTAAAGCAATCTTTACAGCACCAATACTTTCAGGATCCATACTGTGAGTTTCATCATTAGCATATTCTTCTTCCATAGCACAGGAGATACCCAAACAGAAAGGTACTAATGCACATGTTGTATTAAACATTGTATTGTGTCTCTTAAGTGCTTCTACCAAATCATCATGGTTTGGATATAACTTTTCAAGTGCAGGAATCATTGCTCTCATGAAATCAATACCCTGCTGCTTATCATATGTGTAGCATCCTAAAGCCTGGTAGGAGCGTAAGAAGACATGATTAAGTTCTTTTTTAGATAACGTTAATTTATTTTCAGTCATTTTAGTCGTCCTCCTCTTCATTAGGCTTTAAGAAGAAATAAATTAATGCACAAGCAAATCCAGCTAATGCTACTGCAACACTGGAGAATCCTAAATATGTAGGTAATAAGAATCCAATGATAAAGAATCCCACATATTTAATATCAAATGCAAATTGCATCAGAATACCAATACCAACTGCAGGCAGAATCTGGCTTGCATTTGCCAATCCATCACGTATTACCTGAGGAATAGCGCCAATAACAGCATTAATTGCTTCAGATCCAGCAGCTACAGCTAAGAATACTGCAGCACTGTACATTAGAGCCTGAGTTGCACATCCAGCTAGACCAATCCACCAGATACTCTTTGTATCACCTTTTTCCACTGCTTTATTAGCCATAGGAGACCATACAGATACAGAAATTGTATTGTTAACCTGTCCAATCAGTGTGGCAAGTAAACCTACTGGAACTGCAATTGTTACTGCTTCAGCTACTGATAAATGATTAATTAATGCTAAACCACATGCCACTGTAGATCCTGTAACTACTTCTGTTGGAGTTGCACCTACCTGTACAACACCAGCCCAAATAAGTTCAAGTGATCCGCCAATAATGATACCCTGTTTTAAATCTCCCAATAATAAGCCAACCAATGTACATAACCAAATTGGTCGAGCGATCATCTGTTGTCCAAGCCAGCCTTGTTCAATTCGACCATAAGCAGCTACTAAAGCTACTAATAATGCTTTCACTACCATTTTTCTTCTCCTTAATTTTAATATTATTTACTCAAATTTTTTTGCTATATCGTCCCATTCTACTTTTGGCATAGCTGTAGTAATCTGAGCGAAAACTTCTTTTCCGCTATCATGTAATTCCTTAAGTAACTTGTATTTTTCTTCATTAATATAAACACCGTCACTTATTTCTTGTTTACCTGTTGTTACTCTGCCATTTGTGCCATCAACTTCAGGGCCAATATTTATATGTTGAATTTTAGAACATGCGTTTGCCAATTTGTATGCGTCTTCAACCGTAGCTACAGAAATAAACACTTTCTCTTTGTCATATTTTGAACCGTTTAATTTTTCAATAGCTTTGTTCATGTCCCATACAAGGCATTTAGAAACTCCTGCCGGTTTTGCAAGTTTTAAAGTAGTTTTGTGTAATTCATCATTTGCAGCTTCGTCATTTACGACCACTAAGACTGTTGGCTTATATACGCCACACCAGGTAACAGCCACCATTCCATGAATTAATCTTCCGTCAACTCTCATCAATTGAATCATATTATTAGTCCTCCTTTAATGATCAATCATCGTCGTCATCTGTCATATTCAGTACATCATTCATATAACAGAATTGACTTTTTGACATTTCAATAGCGTTTCTAATAAACTCATCATTAACTTCATCACTTGCAAAAACACATTCCATAATCACTGATAAATTCATACCAGTTACCAAGTGGAATTTGTAATTAAGCAAATTCTTAAAAAAGCATTGATTAACGGAACCACCATACAGATCTGTAAAAACTATTACGTTATCATCTTTATATTTGGTCAACAAATCTGTAGCCTTATTTTCAAAACCGGTATCCGTCATAGTTTGTTCTAAATAGTCGACATTGTTGCCACCAAAGAATTCAACTGTGTTTTTCATTCCCTCCGCCAGTTTTCCATGGGAAGCAATGATTATTCTATTCACAACTTATCCTCCTAGTAATTTCGTTATAATCTATCTGAGCTATTAGATTACTCTTAGCGTACCCCTCTAATATATATTTGCAAATAGTTTGTATATATTTTTATGTGCTTTTTGTTAAATTCATTTGTAATTCTTTGAAAACGTTTTCATTTTTGCTGCTTTTCACACCATTTTATCGCATTTTGCGCCAAACAATATATATTATCTGGCAGTTGATTTATGCGTATGTATATCAACTGTATGCGTTACTATGTATATTCTTCATGTAAAATATAGTTGTTTATTGTATTTTTCCTATTTTTTCCATTTTATTCGGACAGACACATCCATTAAATTATTGATTTCATTCATTTGTTTTTTTGTGTCAGTAATAAATATATATAACCTCCTATATAAAAGGATATAAAGAAACCAATTATTTCAATTTTACTTTGAAAATGTCTATTTATGTATATATTTATTGACACTATCAAAAAGATGATATATATTTTCAGTGAGCTATTAGAGAACAAAACATATATCAAGGAGATTTTATAATGACAGTAGAAAAACTATCAATGATTGGGCATGTTAAAGACACGCCAAGAGTAATCAAAAATGCATACAACAACCGCAGCAAATACATGAACAGTTTTGTCGAGGCATTTGTAAATCACGATTTCAAAAAAGTATATTTTTTAGGATCCGGTACATCTCATCATGTATCCTGGGTAATCAAAAATATTTTTGTAGATATGCTGGGTATTGAAGGTGTTGCTTGCGAACCTACTATTTTTACTCATCACGAAGCAGAAAAACAATCTGGATTATTTAAGCCAGAAGAAATTTGTGTTATTTGCTTCTCACAGCACGGAGACAGTATTTCCACTTGTGAAGCTGCAAAGAAAGCTAAAGAACTTGGTTTCTACACAATCGGTGTTACAGAAGCTCTTAACAGTGTATTAGAAGACATGACAGATTCTTATTGTCACCTTGTTTGTGAAGAAGAAGAAATCGGTCCTGAAACAAGAGGTTACACTGAAACTATTTTCCAGTTCTACATTTTAGCAATTGAAGTTGCAAAACAGAAGGGCGCTATTACTGAAGCCCAGTATGAAGCAATGGATAAAGATGCTTTAGATCTCGCAAACAACTTAGACACTATCGTCAACGAATCTGTTGAATGGTATAACAGAAACAAAGAAGAATTCTTACAGATGACTAAATCCTCCATTGCCGGCTATGGAAACAACTACCCTACAGCTATGGAAGCACGTCTGAAGTTCTTTGAAACATACTCCAGACCATGTACTGGTTACGAAATGGAAGAACAGATGCACGGACCAATGAGAGCTTATAATGCTGAAAACTATATGTTCTTAATCGGTTCCGAAGGAGAAGCAGAATTCAAGAGATTATGTGAACTCGTTCCATATTATAAAGATGCATTTACAGAACATGTATTTGTAGTAACATGCGAAGATGGTATCGAAATTACTGATAAAGACTTAAAGTTCACTTATAAAACAACGGATATCTTATCCCCAATTGTTTATATTATTCCGTTCCAGGTATTGTCTGCATTGATTTGTGAAGATGTTGGAATTGACACTAAAGTTAGTCCAATCAAAAAGAGATATGTCTCTTCTCATTATCCTGCCGCTAGACATGGAAATTTAACTAAATAACAAAAGAACATTTAGTTCCCGTTCATAAACTGCTGTAAGTTAGGAGAGACCCCCTTCTGTCCTAACTTATTTTTAGAAAAGCATAAAAAAATATCTCTGTCTTATTAGCAGTAAATATATTATTATTAATGTAGAAAGTATAGATAATCTATGGCAAAGAATCCTAAATATATAGAAATAGCTAATTATTTTATTCAGAAAATTGAAAATGAAGAATTAACAGAAAATGAACCATTAGATCCAGAAGAACAGTTGTGTGCTAAATTCAATGTCAGTCACATGACAATGGCTAAGGCGATGAACGAACTGAGTGCTGAAGGTTATATTAAAAGAATCCCTGGAAAAGGCACTTTCATTTCCGGAAACTACAGAACTTCTTTCAAAAAGCCTATCTCTTCAAGAAACAGCATTACAGCTCAAATTCAGGAAGCTGGAATGGAATCACGTATAGAGTTATATAAATATTCTATCATTAGAGGTAAAGATGATCCTGAAGTTGCTGCAAAGTTGCATATCTCTGAAGATGAATTTCTCCATTTTTTTATAAGACTTAGATACGCCAATGATAACTTAATGGCGATTTCATATACCTATATTGTTCAAAATGCGATTCCCACTTTAGATATTCATAAGCTCGAAGGATCCCTTAATAAATATATTCAAGAATTGGGAATTGAAAGAACAGATGGATCAACTGAATTTTGTGCAACATTGCCAAACAAAGAGAATGCTAAAATCTTAGGAACTGATCATATTCCTCTGCTTAAGCAAACAATACGTTGGAATGTTAATGATAAACCATTTGAATTAACTTATCATTATTTCATTGGTACTAAATATTCCATTACTTCAGATTTGCACATTATTCACAATAAAAAAGTGGTTATTTAAATTGAGTAAATTCCCAATTAATAATTTAAGCTTTTCCACAACAAAAATATAAACGGCAATGTAAATATGGATTAATTCATCCGGATTACATTGCCGTTTTAATGTTTATTAATTAATTATACGTTGCATCACCCTGGAAGACATTGGATTCAGATTCATCCTCAGTGATCACAAGACCATTGGTATTTGCAGCACCTTCTATTGTTTCATAGAAAGTAATAGATAAAGTTGTATAGATTTCATCAGATCCGGATAAACTGTCTTTACCACCTGCATCATTAGACACATCCTGAATGGTACATCTGTACTTTAAGGAGTGTAAAGAATACAGGATACCTTTGACTGAATATTCCGGTCATCCTAGGGCCAGTGTTCCGGATCTTCAAGGCCATTTGTCCGGAGTGTCAAGGCCGGGCAAAAATTACCAGT
>CADBMH010000024.1 GCA_902795705.1 uncultured Lachnospiraceae bacterium
AGCTCCTTTGTAGAAACCGAGCCGAAGCTTCTGCCGCCTGCACCAACCTTTACAGCCACCGTAATGGACTTCTCTTTCAATTCAGCCGCAAAAGCCTTTGCTTCCTCCAGCTTTTCCTTTGCAACCTTTTCTTCGTGCTGTTTCTGCAGCTTCAGGTCATTCTTGTTCTTCGCCGTCGCCTCAACGCCTAACTTCTTTTTCAACAGAAAATTTTTCGCATATCCATCGCTCACCTTGACCAGATCTCCCTTTTTTCCAAGAGATTTCACATCATCCAGTAAAATTACTTCCATCCTGTCGCCTCCTGTCAACCGTTTTTCTAATCATTTTTAAGCCGTCTGCAATGCTCCGGCTATGATCCGTTTTCGCTTTTTACGAAGCCTCGCCCTCTGCAATCATCTGGTCGATTGCATTTTTCACTGCGGTCTTCGCTTCCTCAACATCAATATTCTCAAGCTGCGCACCTGCTACATTCGCATGTCCTCCACCGCCCAGACGCTCCATCATCATCTGTACATTCATTTCATCAATGGATCTCGCACTAATGTAAATTTTCCCATTGTATTTTGTCAGCACAAAGGATGCCTTCACTCCATTAATATCCAAAAGCGCATTGGCAATCTTCGCCCCCATCACCGTCGGACTTTCTACATCCTGCGGTACGCTGACGGAAATCGCATACTCCTTCAGATAAAGCTCCGTATTTTGAACTGCTGCTGCCTTAATCTTATATTCCTCCAGATTCTCCCGGAACATCTTACGGATACGCACCGCATCGGCACCATTTCTCTTTAGATATGCCATCGCTTCAAAGGTGCGGACACCGGTTTTATTGGAAAAATAATTCGTATCAATCATGATGCCGGCATACATTGCCTCTGCCTCCACTGCCTGTAAACGCACTCCGTTCCCGATATATTGTGAAATCTCAGCCACCATTTCGCATGCCGAAGAAGCATATGGTTCTATATAAAACAACACTGCTTTTCCGATTGCATCACCTGCCTGCCTGTGGTGGTCGATGACAACGACGGACTGTACGAGATCAATAAGCTCCGGACACTCTGTATACGAACCGCGGTTTACATCAACAATGACAAGAAGCGTATCCTCATCAACAATCTCCTTTGCCTGCTCTCCATCAATAATCATATCTGCTTCATAATTACCGCCGTTAAACCGTTCCCTGACCGGACGCAGAGAAGCAGTAACCTCGTCAAGCACAATATTTGCCTTACGGTTCAATGTCTTCGCAATCCGGTAAATTCCAACGCAGGCTCCAAATGAATCCACATCTCCCATGGAATGTCCCATGACGACAACCCGCTCTTTTCCCTCGATCAATTCCTTTAGAACATGTGCCTTCACACGCGCCTTTACACGGGTATTCCGGTCAATCTGCACGCGCTTTCCGCCGAAGAACTCCTCACCGTCTTCATCCTTTACGACTGCCTGATCTCCGCCGCGTCCCAGGGCCAGATCCATTGCCTTCCTGGCACGCTCATAACGCTCGGTAAAATCTCCCTTGCCGACACCAATACCGATACTGATCGTTGCCGTCTGTTCATTTCCGAGATTCACTCCTCTGATGTCCTCTAACACGGAAAATCTCTTTTCCATCATGCCATCTAAATATTTCTGCTTAAAGACAAAGAAAAATTTGTCCTTTTCCATCTTCTTGGAAATCGCATCAATTTCCTGCATATAGCTGTTGATCTTTCGATCGATCAAAGCCATGGAAAGAGACTGCCTTGTCTCCTCAATGCTGTCGATCAGCTCATCATAATTGTCAATATATAAGAGCCCTATTACCATATTTTCTTCTTCATGAACCTGCTCTAACCGCACCAATTCCGTTTCTTCATACAATGTCATTGCAATGACATTTTTCCCCAGTATGATCTGCTCCAGCTTCAGATCGCTCTCCTTCGCCATCTCACCCCGGTTTAAAACAAGTCTCAAATTGCACCTGTAATAATGATCTTCAAATTGAATATGAAGAACCTTTTCATCTTCTGTCTTTGGCAATTTGCTGTACTCTAACTCCGAAAAAGTATGGACAATATTTCTCCTTGCCGCCTTCTTACTGCCTATTACCTCTAAAAATTTATCATTTCCCCACAAAAGCTGCCCTTCCTCACTCAAAATCGCATAGGGAATATCCATTCCCTTAAGAAGTGCTGCCTGCATGCCGCTGTAACCGACAGCATACCGGACCATATCCCGCTGTACACGACTTTTTCCTAAAAACAAGGTACAGAAAACCACAGCAATATAGACCAAAAGATATGTACCGACAATAACCCCCATTTCATGATTCTGTCGGAATACATAAACCGCCACACCCGCTAAAAGAACGCCTAAAAAGATAGGAATATTCATAATGGCACGCATGGCACCTCTTATTTTCCACTTTCCCTTCATTGCTTTTCACCATTCTTTTCCCTTTCTGTCAGTCAACTACCCAATCAGGTTTACGATACACAGTCACTTTTTCCATTCAAAGCCCCTCGCCTCGTGATCATTGGATAGTAACCAATCAGAATATTATAGCATGCTTCCTCTGTTCTGTCAAAATTCCACTCTCCCCGCTGCCCCGCACGGAAGCACCAGTCCGCTTTCCTTCACCGGAAGGCCAATCTCATCTGCCATTACCTTTCCTCCAAACCGTGTAACCACCTCCGTATTTAACAGATACGAAAGAACCGCAGGCTGTAAGCCGGTTGTATAAGAATTGAGCAGAAAAAACAAGGGTTCATTCGATAAAAGATGCGTGCAGGTTTGAAGAAATCCGTGAATATTCTCCTCCATTTTCCATATCTCACCCTTTGGACCCCTGCCGTAAGAAGGTGGATCCATAATAATCGCATCATAATGATTGCCGCGACGAATCTCCCTCTCAACAAACTTCACACAATCATCCACAAGCCACCGGACCGGTGCAGACGAAAGCCCGGATGCGGCTGCATTTTCCTTTGCCCATGTCACCATTCCCTTCGAAGCATCTACATGTGTCACCTGCGCACCGGCTGCGGCCGCAGCCAATGTCGCACCGCCTGTATAGGCAAACAGATTCAAAACCTTTACCTGACGGTCTGCATGTTTGATCTTTTCGCCAAACCAGTCCCAGTTCACTGCCTGTTCCGGAAACAACCCGGTATGCTTAAACTGAAACGGCTGTAAATGAAATGTCAGCTCTCTATAATGAATGTCCCACGTCTTCGGCAGATGAAAAAATTCCCATTCACCGCCGCCTTTTTTGCTGCGGTGATAATGTCCGTTCCTTTTTTTCCAGCCCTCTGCTTTTTTCGGGGTATTCCAGATCACCTGCGGATCAGGACGCACTAATATATACTCTCCCCAGCGCTCCAGCTTTTCACCGTCCGAGGTATCGATCACCTCATATTCTTTCCAGTTATCTGCAATCCACATAGCCTCTCCTTTACCTTTTAAATCAACATGCAACATATAAATGAAAAAAGCGCCAGACTGAAAACAAATCTGATTTTCAATCTGGCGTTTTCTGCTTTCGCCCCTGCCAAGGTTTCTCTTGCGCCCGCAAACTCAAAACCTTCGGTAATCGGCGTGACAGGATTCGAACCTGCGGCCTCATCGTCCCGAACGATGCGCTCTACCAAACTGAGCCACACGCCGACATGCAAAATATATTCTAGTACATTTTTCAGAAAATTGCAACCGGTTTTTTAAATTTTTTGTTATCAATCGCTGTCATTCATTCCCCCATTGCCTTTTTCGCCGCCAAAATTGCATCTTCCTTCGTTTCTGCAGCCACCAAAAATCCGGAAGGATGACAGAACCGAAGTCCCGAAATCCCACTAATCCCGGCAAGCTCCTCATTTTCCTTCCCCCGCCATTCCTCCGGAAAGGCACAGACAAGCTCCGTCGTATTGAGTCTGACCGGAACTCCCTGCACATTATATCCGCCCCGGTTCGACGCATAGACAACGAACTGATATCCGCTGCCAATCGTCCGGAATTTCCATGGCACATAAGGATCTAAAACAAGAATTTTCCCACCACATTCCTCCAGGGCTTTTTTCACGATTCCGTCAGCCTTTTTATTACTTTTGATCTTACGAAAACGATTTCGTAAGATTTCCTCTGCAAAGGTAACCGCCTCAGAAAAATACCGGTCAAAGTCCTTCTCCATATCCCAGGTAGGATTAAAATCGTCAATCAGCTCTGCGAGCTCATTTGGTGAACCGGTATTATCTGATTCATCTAAGGGCTGAATGAAAATCTCATCAAAGCTGTCCGCATCCTCTTTGTCTAAAATCTGCGTACCGAATTCCCGGAACACAAGACCAAAAGCAGCATATGGACAACCATTTTCCCGATATTCCTTTCCAGCCTGGTGATGATCAAACTCCCCCCGTCCGATATCATAGACAATCCCGTCAAAATTCTCCGGCGCTTCAAACCCACGCTCCACCGTAAATTCCGGATTTAGAATCCGAAGAAAAGCCGTGGCAAATACATCATCAGAATGAAAACTGCCGGCATGTGTAAAGCCCTTCTTTGGTATCTCCATGTTATCCCTCCATTTTGAACTTCCGCAAAAAACAACCCGGATGCATGTCCCGAAAACGACACAGCATCCGGGCAGAACATTACAGCAGCTTTTCTAATTCTTCCCGAATCGCTTTAATGAAATTCTCGCTGTTTAATACCGTAACATCCTTAAGACTTGTGATCAATGCCAAATCCTTTGTCATCTTTCCTGATTCAATCGTACCAAGCGTTGCCTTTTCTAACTTGTCCGCAAAATCGCACAGCTCTGTAATTCCGTCCAACTCTCCGCGCTTTCTTAACGCTCCTGTCCATGCAAAGATTGTCGCTACAGAGTTTGTTGAGGTCTCCTCACCTTCCAGATGCTTATAATAATGTCTCTGCACCGTTCCGTGTGCTGCCTCATACTCATAAACACCGCTTGGCGATACCAGAACAGAAGTCATCATCGCAAGCGAACCGCACGCAGAAGATACCATATCACTCATGACATCCCCATCATAGTTTTTGCATGCCCAGATAAAACCGCCCTTCGCTTTCATGACACGGGCAACCGCATCATCGATCAGGGTATAGAAATACTCAATACCTGCCGCATCAAACTTCTCTTTATACTCCTTATCAAAAATATCCTGAAAAATGTCCTTGAAATTATGATCATAAATCTTTGAAATCGTATCCTTTGTCGCAAACCAGAGATCCTGCTTCGTATCCAGCGCATAATTAAAGCACGCTCTTGCAAAGCTTTCGATACTCTTATCCTTGTTATGGATTCCCTGAATGATCCCCGGACCGTCAAAATCCATGATCGTCTGGCGGATTTCCTTTCCGTCCTCACCGGTAAAAACAAGCTCTGCCTTTCCCGGTCCCGGCACCTTTATTTCCGTATTTTTGTACACATCACCATATGCATGACGCGCAAGTGTGATCGGTTTTTCCCAGTTTTTCACACAAGGCTCAATCCCCTTTACCTGAATCGGTGCACGAAAAACCGTACCATCAAGTGCCGCACGGATTGTTCCGTTCGGAGACTTCCACATTTCCTTTAAATTATATTCCGTCATTCTTGCGGCGTTTGGCGTGATCGTTGCACATTTTACTGCTACACCGTATTTCTTCGTTGCCTCTGCGGAATCGATTGTCACCTGATCATCTGTTTCATTTCTGTGCTCTAATCCGAGATCGTAATATTCCGTCTTCAGTTCTACAAACGGAAGCAATAATTCATCCTTGATCATTTGCCAAAGAATTCTCGTCATCTCATCGCCGTCCATCTCCACAAGCGGTGTTTTCATCTGAATTTTTGCCATTTTACTTTCCTCCTGTCTATTTTTTCCTGTATTCCAGGCTAAAGATTCATTGCGGTTTAAAACTCAAATTTATCTGCAAAATATGCATCCAGATCCGCAATCTTTACACGCTCCTGCTCCATCGTATCACGATCGCGGATCGTCACTGCCTGATCCTCCATAGAATCAAAATCAAAGGTTACACAAAACGGAGTACCGATCTCATCCTGTCTGCGGTAACGCTTTCCGATATTTCCGCGGTCATCAAATTCGCAGTTATATTTTTTGCAGAGATTCGTATAGATTTCCAACGCCGGGTCCGACAATTTTTTCGAAAGCGGGAGCACACCGATCTTAACCGGTGCGAGTGCCGGATGAAAATGCAGCACCGTGCGCATATCCGGTTTTTCCTCGGTTCCGATATTTTCCTCGTCATAAGCCCCGCATAAAAATGCCAGAACCACACGGTCTGCACCAAGAGAAGGCTCGATGACATACGGAATATATTTCTCATTTTTCGTATCATCAAAGTAACTTAAATCCTCTTTCGATACATTCTGATGCTGCGTGAGATCGTAATCGGTACGGTCTGCGATTCCCCAAAGCTCGCCCCATCCGAACGGGAATAAAAATTCAATATCCGTCGTTGCTTTACTATAGAAAGAAAGCTCCTCCTTTTCATGATCGCGGACACGCATTTCCTCTTCCTTCATTCCTAAGCTCTTTAACCAGTCAATGCAGAACTTCTTCCAATATGCGAACCACTCCAGATCTGTATCCGGTTCACAGAAAAACTCTAACTCCATCTGCTCAAACTCTCTGGTACGGAATGTAAAGTTTCCCGGCGTGATCTCGTTACGGAAGGACTTTCCGATCTGTCCGATCCCAAACGGAATCTTTTTACGCGAGGTACGCTGTACATTTTTAAAGTTTACAAAGATACCCTGAGCCGTTTCCGGACGAAGGTAAACCGTGTTTTTCGCATCCTCGGTAACGCCCTGGAATGTCTTAAACATCAGATTAAACTGACGGATCTCCGTGAAATTTTTCTTGCCGCAGCTCGGACAACAGATTTCCTTCTCTTTTATATAGCTCTCCATCTGTTCGTTCGACCAGCCGTCCACGCTGCCCTCTATCGTAATCCCGTTTTCCGCCATATAGTTTTCAATCACCTGATCGGCACGGAAACGCTCATGACATTCCTTACAGTCCATCAAAGGATCCGAAAAGCTGCCGAGATGTCCGGAAGCCACCCATGTCTGTGGGTTCATTAAGATCGCACAGTCAATTCCCACATTATATGGATTCTCACGGATAAATTTTCTCCACCATGCCTTTTTTACATTATTTTTCAGTTCTACACCAAGATTTCCGTAATCCCATGTATTAGCAAGTCCTCCGTATATTTCAGAGCCCGGATAGATAAATCCTCTCGCCTTTGCAACTGCTACTATTTTTTCCATTGTCTTTTCCATAATAAATAACCATTCCTTTCTTACAGCCTGATATAACTGTGAATAGTAACACCCGGTACTTTTTGACCTCAACTTCTCTAATATACCATTATAAAAGGAATAATGCAAGAAAAGCAGCTGCCGTTTTTGGCAGCCGCTTTCTAAGTACTGTAAATAGTTCCCTTGTCTCTCAAAGAATCCGGAACATCTTAAACCTATTTTGAACCGTCATAGATATAAATTCCGGTTACGATCGGCTTTTGTGTAAAAGTTAAACACAGCCATGGATCACTGTCAAGCAGATAGAGAGAGCCGATATCTTTTAATCGTATTCCGCCTTTTCGAACCTCATCTGCCGCTACTTTTGCATCCTCTTTAAAGACTCCTGCTTCTTTTGCAGCACCAATCTGCATCATACCTACACTGTCCTCACCCTGATCATCTATCTCCGTTCCTGCCAAAAATGTTACATAAACAATCGGATCTTTGATCGTATCTCTGTCAATGTTGATGTAGGACTGATACCCTGCATTGTCAAAAATAATTTCTGTTTCGCCCGCTCCGTCTTCTGCCACAATCGTTCCTGTTGCAAAATCACTGGCTACTGCAGAGCTTGCATCAATCTTCACAGCATGTTCCGGATCTTTAAATTTATCATCTCCTACCAGGAAATCTCCGCCATTTTTATACCATCTTCCCTCAAAGCTCCACACCGGTTTCATCCCGCTGATATCCACCGATTTGATTTCTACATATCCGGTTGTCCGTGTCATACTGGTATCTCCGGCAGTGCCGCAAATCTCATTAAAGAACTCCCCGACATCTTTAAATTTTAATGTTGCAGCCTTCCGGTCAAAAAATTGTCCGGTCTCCCACATGCATGGAACCATATGATATTTGACTGCCTCAGTCAGCGTGTCACGGAACCACTGGATTACATCTCCCTTTACTCCGGTCGGATTACAAATACCACATTCACCTGTAATCACCGCATAGCCGTCCTCTGTAAATTTTTTCAATGGCTCAAATGCAGTCTTCATCTTATTTCTGTCTGTCTGTGTATATTCGCCGGTCGCTTTATCCCCACAAAAGCCCCATGGTGTATAATAATGTACCGATAAAAACAATTTATTTTTCCCATTTTCAACAGTATCCGACGGCATTTTCCATTCGTCTGAACAGGTATCATCAATATCTGTCGCATACCCCGGAATCAAAAGATGGCGATATGCATTGTTCCCGCCGGTTCCTCTGATAATATCTACAAATTTCTGATTGATCTTATTTGTCATCTCATAGCATTCTGCTTCTTTCAAATTTCCTGAAACAGTTTTTTCATTCTCTGATAAAGAAACGCAATAACCTGTAGACGGATAAATCGGATCATTTAAACGGTTACAAAGTTCTTCATTTGCTCCCTCAAAGATGATATGATCCGAGTAATTTTTAAAACGTTCTGCAATCTGCGTCCAGTATCTTTCATACCGCTGCCATGCCTTTGCTCTCAATTCTTCGTCAGGTACCCTCTCCTGTTGAACTTTTCCGTTTTTCATAACCGGATTGCCGTTTTCATCTAATTTATCAATTTTTTTGCAGGCGCCAAACCCGGCCCACCAGCCATTGTCCCAGTGGTCATTGATAATGACATACATTCCGTTATTTAAAGCATAGTTTGCTACTCGCTCCACGCGGTCCAAAAGCCTTGTATCAATCGTATAAGTACCGTCATCGCAGTCACCATTCGTCCATGCGACCGGAATACGAAGCGTATTAAAACCATACGAATGGACCCGGTCAAGATACTCCTGAGTTGTCGGCTCTACACTCCATCCCTGGTCAAACTGCGTATCCTCAGGTGTACATTTAATAGGTGTCGAACACTTTACGGTATAAGTTCCGTCCTTTGTAATTGCAGCACCTTCACTGCCTTTACTTTGAAAAGCTACCTTATCTGTTCTTCCGACTATTCTGGCAGATACCTTATCCCTGCCGATTTTTTTCAAAGCATTTTCTATATTGCTGACTGTAAAAGTAATTTTCAACTCTGTGAATGACAGATTTTTCAATTCATCCGGCATTAATGTTTCTAACTTCTTGCCATCTGCTTTTTCCTTCTCGGAAAGCCCCCGGAAAATTTCCAGTCTGCAGTCTCCGTCACTTCCCTCATTCCAGGAAATATTATCATCATATAAAACCGAAGAATCCTTCGTAGTATCAGTCACCTTCAGCTTCACATCCGAAAATACAGGTACCTCCCCCTCTTCTTTTGCCACAGTCTTTTTCGTATCTGTATCTTGCTTAAAAAGTTCATTAAAGCCTTGTATGGTAACATATAGGGAGCTCTGGGGATCATTGATCTCATCGCTGTAAAATGCCACAGATCCACCGTTTAACAAAGCCTTTTTATCTGCCAGACCATAAACTGCTTCGATTGTGTTTCCCAGATTGATTCCTTCTCCCATTTCATTATCGGCGAGATACTGAGCAGATAAATTTTTACGCATACTTCCATTATCTTTTACCTTCATTGTAGTATCTGTAAGAGTAAGTACCCTTTCCGGTCCGATATTCGAAGTATCATTCCATTTGATATGTAAACCTCCCTGATCCTCTGAAGACTCTGTCTTCTTTTGTTTCACAGTCACTTTGCATTTTAATGTTTTTTTCCTGACCTTCTTTTCACCCTTGATTACATATTTTACTACTGCTTTAATCGTTGCTTTGCCGGCTTTTTTTCCTTTTACAACCCCCTTTTTTGAAACGGAAGCCACTGACTTTTTGGAAGATGACCACGTTTGGGACTTTACCTTTTTAATATTTTTCTTTTTCAGTTTTAAAGTGGTTTTTCCTCCAACCTTGATCGAAGCTTTTGTCTTACTTAATGTCAGAGTCGCCTTGGTCTTTGCTGACACATTTTTTGTCAAAATTTCTCTTGTGCCAAAACTCGTCAGAACCATTGCAAGTACCATCATAAAGGCAAGACATTTTCTTTTCTTTGCATGTTCCATAAGATATTACCTCCTGTTTTT
Source organism: uncultured Lachnospiraceae bacterium (assembly GCA_902795705.1). Classification (GTDB taxonomy): domain Bacteria; phylum Bacillota; class Clostridia; order Lachnospirales; family Lachnospiraceae; genus Butyribacter. The sequence continues at coordinate 10,303 of CADBMH010000024.1, forward strand.
TTAATATAACTGACAGAGCATCGTCTTCCGATACCTGTTTTAAACATTCTTTTTATTTGTTTTCATTTATAAAATCCAACGACTGAAATTTATATGGGAGAAATCTCCCCAAATATGCTTTCATAAACCGCTCTAATTCTATCAATACCTCATCCGATACCAGAAAAGAATACAGCTTTTCAAGCGGCGTTGTCAGAATAAACTGCAGCGTGTACATGGCATCCGAGCTGAGTTCAAACGGGTACACTCCCCTTAGCTCCGGCAGTTTAGCCGCACAATCCTCACAGATTACTCCACCCGATGAAAAATAGACATCAAGCACACCGGTCTTTCCACATTTCAAACATTCAAACAGCTCAACCATCTGACCCTGAAGCATCATGCTCCTCATCTCATAAACGATTCGAATCAGCCGCAGCGGCATGTCCCCATTCTGGATTGCCACCAGAGTTATGTATAAAAGTAAAAGTTCGTCGGGCGCTTCCATATTTTCCTCAGTAAAATGCTTTGCCATTTCTACAAAATAAGAAGCATAACAGGTATTGTCATAATCCTCCGCGATCACACTAAAAAATTTCCTGATCGTTCCGCTTCTTAAAACATAGGAATCTCTCCCCTGATAAAAAGTAAATTCCCCAAAGGTAAACGGAATCGTACAGGCAGACAGGGCGCTTCCTGCTTTCCTCGCGCCCTGTGCAAATGCAGAAATTTTCCCCCGCTCCTTTGTCAGAAGCTCAATCCTCCTGTCGTACTCCTTAATCGGAGATGCGATAAGTACTATTCCCGTTAATGTTACCGTCTCCCGCATGTTCCACCTTTTCGTTCTGCCTTTCCTCTTTCCTTTTCCGGTCGCTCTCTTCCACAAAAAGGACATTGCCCGCTGTTCCGGAATCTGTCACCGAAGCTGATAAATTTGTCATTCGGTCAATAAACCCTTTGTACTCTAAATAATCAATAACCCTCCCTGAAGCACTGAAATTCTCCCAAGCATCGTTTTCTTCCATATCTAAGCCATACCTTTCCTTTCCGTTTATCCTTTCCCGAACACACTTAGATGTGTTCCTTCCATATTGTGTATGGTATTAGCATGGCTTTTCTTCTGTTTCCTATACTGAAAGATTTTTCCAACAGAACAGACTTACCTTAAGGACATAATTTCAAGTACCAGGGATCGATTTCCGCTACAGCTCCTCGTCCTTCCGATAACCGAAATTTTTGATCAGAAAATCACTGTCCCTCCAGTCCTTTTTCACTTTAACCCATAATTTTAAATTCACTTTGCAGTCTAATAAATTTTCCATATCAATCCGCGCCTGGCTCCCGATCTTCTTTAGCATGGCACCCTTTTTCCCTATGATAATGCCCTTATGGGAATCCTTTTCACAAACGATCGTTGCACTGATATCAATCAGATTCCCCTGCTTTCTTTCGTGCATTTCATCTATCGCTACCGCTACTCCATGTGGAATTTCATCATTTAAATTTCTGAGAGCCTTTTCCCTGATCATCTCTGCAACAATCTGACGCTCCGGCTGATCGGTAATCGTATCGGCATCATAGAACATCGGACCTTCCTCTAGATACCGGAACATCACCTTTAAAAGCTCATTCAGATTTTCTCCCTTTAAAGCAGACACAGGAACAATATCCCCAAAATCCACCACATCCTTATAGGCATCAATAAACTTAAGAATTTCTGCCTTTTCTACTGTATCGATTTTATTGATGACCAGCACTACAGGAGTATCTGTCCTCTTCAATTTTTCCGCAATGTGCTTCTCACCCGCGCCGATAAATGTACTCGGCTCCACCAGCCAGAGAATCAGATCCACCTCATTTAATGTGCGTTCCGCCACCGTTACCATATATTCTCCGAGCTTATTTTTCGCCTTATGGATACCCGGTGTATCCAAAAAAACAATCTGTCCTTCCTCTGAAGTATATACGGTCTGTATCCTGTTTCTGGTTGTCTGCGGCTTATTCGAAGTAATCGCAATCTTCTGTCCGATCAAATGATTCATCAATGTAGATTTCCCAACATTCGGACGACCGATCAAGGTCACAAAGCCCGATTTAAATGTACCTTTTTTTGTACTCATTTATCCCCCTTTATTTGTCCGTTTTCCGCTTCTCTTGCTGCATTTCTATCCATTTCACATAAAATATTGAACCGCTTTTGACATACTAATTTAACGGCTGGATCGTTCGGAACAGCTTTTTCTCCTCTTCAATGTGTTTTTCATTTCCAATAACACAGAGATTATCTCCCGCCATGATCTTACGCATCACAGGTGCCAGCTTCCTAAGATCACTGTCCGTGCAGTTTAATACCTGATCTCTTTCCTTTTGAAGCTGTGCCACCGTAATCCCGGAAAAATAGCCTGCCATGGAACGCCGCCCCTTCATATTCGGAGTAAGAGGTGTATCCATGCCGCTGATCGTACCAATAATTGTTTTCGTAACCTCTCTCTCATCCGCAGCATAGTGCTCCAGATAATCTGCCACCTTTTCATAGACATCGATCGTAGAAGAAAGGTTCGGGTCACGATAAGAGGTGAAAAAGCCCTCTCCCTCCCTGTTAAACTGGCACGACACTCCATAAGCGCCTCCCTTGACGCGAACCTCGTTCCACAAATAGTCATAATTAAGCAGCTGTCTCGCCACACGCAGTGCACCGTAATTAAACGGTTCACTGTAAAAGCTGCCGCCCACTGCAACATATTGGATTTCTGCCGGTGTGGTAAATGCCTCTCTGTTCGGTACAGGTTTTGGTACATATTTCTGAAGGGATCTTAAATCCACTTCCGTCTCCTTTGCTTCAAATGCCTCCAGTCTCTTAAGAAAATTTGAAAATTCCTTTTCCAAAGTCTGATATTCTTCCTCCTGCCCGGTAATGGAAATCGTCATATGGTCTTTTCTTAAAATTCGTTTTAAAAGAGCCCTGCACCCCTCTATCAATATTTCCTTCCTGTCTTCAAAATCCTCATCCAGTCCCATCAGGTAATCATAATATCCGATTCCGGTATATCTGTCATTTAACCATGCACTTTTTGAAAAGTCTGCGGTTACTCTTGCGGCGGCTGCCTGATGGCCGGAAGCCATCAAACGCACCTTCAGACGGGAACGCGCCTCCGCAATTACCTCTTTCAAATGCTTTTCATCATCGAACAAGGTTTCAAAAAGCATCTCCGCCATTAAATCTAAAGCATGCCCGGTCTTATCACGGAGCACCTTTGTCTTTACTTCAAACTCAAGGTCATAGCTGTCACTTCCTGCATTTTTACAATAAATATGAACATCTGATGCAAGACCGCCGGTATAAAAATTAATTTCTGTATCAAGCTCATTATAACTGTGCTTTTCTGTATTCATATAACCTAACAGAGTCGTCAGAAAGCTGATCTGAGGCATATATTCCTCTAATTCATTGATATTAAAAAACATGCTGATATAAGCAATCTCACTTGTATTAATCTCATGAAATACAGTCTTAACACCATCGATCATCCGGTCCTCATTATAATATGGTGCCGTTTCCTTTTTGATATCCTCTCGCTTTAACATCGGAATCATTTCCAAAACCTCTTTTGGTGTCGGCTCCTCCTGATATGCCTTTAATGCCTTCGTATCTGCAATCAGTTTACTGATCTCATCCTCAGACAGACTTTCTTTGAATGCCTTCAGCTTCTCCTTTGTTTTTTCTTCTTCCTTTAGCGCAAGTCCCGGCTCCGGTGCCATCTCTAAAAGGACAGCATGTGGATTATCTAAAAGATACTCTTTGATCAATTTTTCATAATAATCTGTATGGAGCATTTCCTTCAAAAACCGATAATCCTCCTCGTACTGCATGGTACGATACGGCATGGTATCATCATAAAGCCATGTCCGAAGTGTTCGCAGCCCTAACATCAGTCCCTTCGGATAGGTTCCATAATCCGCTTCCCTTTCCTTGAACTCCATACCGTTAATCGCCGCTTCTAAAATCTTTTTATCTAACCCTTTCTCCACAAGCTGTTCAAGCGTTTCCCTGTATATACGATAAAATTTCTCTTTCTGCCCCGGCTTTGCATTTTTCGTCGTAACGGCAAAATAGCTCTGGCGCAGGATATCTGTAAAATCCACATCGATATCCGATCCGATGCCGGCATCTAAAAGTGCCTGTTTTAAAGGTGCTCCCGGCATCTCCACCAGGATATAGGAAAGAATTTCAAAAGCCTTGCATATTCTTTGATCCAGCGTAATGTCCATTGCTGTCGCATAGGCATAATAAGTCTTTTCTGAACAATCCGCATTCACTGCAACCGCATAATTTTTTTTCAGATCCTTCATCTTCTCGAACGGCTTTTGTAACGGAATTTCAGAATCTACCTTAATTGCCGGAAAATTTTTTAAATAATTCTCATCTAAAAACTGAAGTCTTTCTTCTATGTCCATATCTCCGTACAGATAGATATAACTGTTCGACGGGTGATAATATTCTCTATGGAAGTCAAGATATGCTTCATAGGTGAGCTCAGGAATACTCCTCGGATCTCCTCCGGACTCCACGCCATAGGTATTATCCGGAAAAAGGCTGTTCATGATAAAACGCTCTAAAACACTTTCCTCTGATGAAAAAGCCCCCTTCATTTCATTATAGACCACACCATTATAGGTAAGCTCCCCATCCGGAGAATCTAACTCATAATGCCAGCCTTCCTGTTTAAAGATTTCTTCAAATTTATAAATATTCGGATGAAAAACCGCATCCAGATAAATATGCATCAGATTTTTAAAATCCTTGTCATTGCAGCTTGCAACCGGATAAACGGTCTTATCCGGATAGGTCATCGCATTTAGAAAAGTATTCAAAGATCCCTTCACTAACTCTACAAACGGATCTTTTGCCGGAAAATGCTCCGAACCGCAAAGCACGGTATGCTCAATGATGTGCGGAACTCCGGTCGAATCCTTAGGCGTAGTACGGAATCCGATGCTGAACACCTTGTTTTCTTCTTCGTTGCTGAGTACCAGAATGCGTGCCTTACTGAGCTTGTGGCGAAGCAGAAGCGCAAAGCTGTCCGCTTCCTCCAAAAACTCACTCTTTTCCAATTCGTATGCCTCAGGTAATTGAAATTCTTCTAATGTCTTGATTTTTGCTGCCATAAAAATTCTATCCTCCACTAATATAATTTGCGATGTTTAACTATTTCGTCCGGTAATTTCCGCAAACCGTTCATAAGCCTCCTGCCAAAGAGCATGCTCTTCCGGAAGAATCTCCTCTGTTCCAAAAGAATTTGCTATGATTTCTGACTTCTCCCTCCCGGTCTGATAAACGCCGAGCGCCTTAAGCTGAGACATGACATTTCCAACCGCCGTTGCCTCACTGACTCCCGTGATCACCGGAATCCCCAGTGCATTTGCCGTAAATTTCGTCAAAAGTTCATTCTGCGTTCCGCCACCGACAATATATAACTTTTCTTCCCATGTAATATATGGTTTAAAGCCTTCATAGACCTGACGGTATTTTAACGCTAAACTCTCTAAAATGCAACGGATCAACGCGCCATCCGTCTTTGGAACCGGTTGTCCGGTCCTTCTACAGTATTCCCGAATCTTTTCCGGATAATCTCCGGGCTGCATAAAATCATCCGGATCAATAAAGCTCTGAAGCGGTTTTTCCTTTTCTGCAAGAGCAGTAAGCTCCCTGAAAGTATATTCTCTTCCCTCTGCCGCAAAATTTCTTTTGATCTCATTCTGAATCCATAGTCCGATGATATTTACGGTCGGCCGGTAACCACCGTCAAAGGTACCCTCGTTCGAAATATTTTTCTTAATGATTTCGTCCCCGCGAAGTGTCTTTTTTGACGCGATTCCCATCAGAGACCATGTCCCGCTTGACAGGAAGGTGTATTCCTCTTCCTTTGCCGGCACAGCATATGCGGCACATGCCGTATCGTGTCCTGCCGAAGAAATTACATGAAGATTCTTTTGCTTCACCTCTTTTGCCGTGTCCTGCCGCAATGCTCCCAAATCCCTGCCGGCAAGCTCCACATCCGTAAACCAGTCGTCCAAAAATCCCAGCCTGCTGTACAAACCTGAAGCCCAGCTTTTTTTCTCTACATTATAAAGCTGTGTTGTAGATGCAATCGAATACTCTGTGTGCATCACACCGGAAAAGAAATATTCAATCAGATTCGGAAGAAGTAAAATCTTATCTGTTTCCTCCAGTACAGAAGGCATATATTCCATCATATAGTATAATTTATAAATCGTATTATATGCAAGACTTGAAATTCCCGTCTCCTCAAATGCGATCCGTTTCCCCTGTTCAATTTTATCGAAAAGTTCTTCCGTGATGTCCTCCGCTTTCTCAATTTTTGTGCTGTCACCACAAATCGAAAGAAGCGCATTCTGCATATTGATCTCGTCAAGCCCCGGATCTCTGTAACTGAGCGGCATACTTAGGAAGTCTCCCTGTGCACTTAAAAAACCGCAATCCACTCCCCATGTATCAAAACCGACACCGGAAATCTCTTCCGTGCATTTACGCATTCCCGCTTTCATTTCATCCATCAGCGAAAGGATATTCCAGTAGGCATGTCCGTTTAACATACTGAAATTGTGAATGAATCTGTGAATCTCTTCTAAAACCAGCTTTTTGCCATCAAACCTTGCAAGGATTCCCCTGCCGCTGCTTGCCCCCAGATCAAATGCTAATACATTCTTCGTCTCTGCCATGTTCTTCCTCCATTCCAAAGAAGCCGCACCTTATATACTAATATAACAGAGAGTAAATTCTGTTTATCTGTTATACCAGCTCCTCAGAAGTGCGGCTTCATATAAATCCTATATCGCTTACGAATATTTCTTATATCCCGGATGTTTCCCTGTAACCTTATACTGTTCCCGCATACTGATCAGACGATCGATATTCTCACGGGAAAGCTCCTCTGCACCACCCAATAAATGTGCATTCAGACTGATCTTTGCAAACAGCTCCAGTGTTTCCATACGATAATATGCTGTCAAAACATCAGCACCTACAGAAAGCGCCCCGTGATTCTGTAAAAGCATCACATCATGTTCCTGCAGATACGGCTCAATTGCCTTCGGCACCTCGTCTGTAGATGGAGTTCCGTAAGGTGTGACCGGCACAGAACCGATGGCGATCACCGTCTCTATCATTGAATACTCATCTAACGGTTTATTCGCTACAGCATATCCGGTCGCTGTCGGCGGATGTGCATGAAGCACGCCCCCTACATCCTCTCTTTCTGCATAACACTTCAGATGCATTTTAATCTCAGAAGACGGGCGGTATCCCTCTAATGCATCTAAAACTGTTCCTGTGCTGTCAATATGTACCAGTTTTTCCGGTGTAATGAAGCTTTTGCTGATTCCTGTCGGCGTGGCAAGAAATGTACCGTCCGGCAATTTTGCGGAAACATTTCCGTCGTTTGCCGCCACCCAGCCAAGCTGCCACATTTTATGGCAAATATCACAAATTTCTTCTCTCAGTTCCATGTAACTTAATTCCATAATAATCCTCCTCATTTATTTTTTATTGCTATTTTTAGTTTTTTCCTTTTCAATCGTAAAAGACAAACATTTTTCAACTTTCACTTTAAGCCTCTGCCCCGCTCTTTTCCGAATGATTGAACCGCTTTAAAAAGCGGAGAAATTCAGGCTCGGAAAGTGGTTTGGAATAGTAATACCCCTGCAGATAATCTCCCTGGAGCTGCTTAATAATATCAATGTGCTCCGTATTTTCAATTCCCTCTGCAATGATCTGTTTGCCCTCCGCCTTTAACATCGGCATCAGATCATTCAGAAACTGATTTTTTCCCTCTGCAAAGGACCATACCAGACTCTTATCAATCTTCACATAATCCACAGGAAGGGACAGAATATTGGACAAGGTAGAAAACCCGGTACCAAAATCATCCAAAGCAATTTTCGCTCCGGTTTCCTTTAATCGGTAAAGCGTCTCCTCGACTGCTTTTTTATCCTCAAATTCACTCTCTGTAATCTCTAAGTGAATCCGTTCCATCGGAATACCGTGCTTTGACGCAATCTCCACCAGATCCTCGGTCAAATGCTCATCACGGCACTGCTCCGGCGAAAGATTAATACTCATTTCCTCAATTCCCATATCAAAAATATGGTTCTTTCCGGCAAAAATACAAGCTTTTTCAAAAATTTGTTTTCCCAACTGTACGATCGTATGATTTTCCTCCGCGATCCGGATAAAATATTCCGGATTGATATAGTTCCTGTTTTCATCCCTAAGCCTTGCCAAAACTTCTAAAGAAGTGATGGAATCCTCCTCAAACGAAAAGATCGGCTGGAAATGTATCTCAATCGAATTATCCATAATCGCCGTTTCAATCAGATGCGCAATCTCCTGCCTTCGCTCCGCATCCTTTCCTACACCCTCCTGTAAATGAATCAGTTCTCCCGCCTTATGATGAGCCTCGTGATCCGAACGGGCATAGTGAATTTTTTGTACAATCTCCTCATAATCTGTACCATATTCCGGATAGGTTAATTCATAATAGCTATATTCGTGATTGACCATCACATCATCAATATTCCAAATTTCCGATATTCTATCCTTTAAACGGTAGTACAGAACCTCGGCATTGGAACGGGAACGAAGCATGATTGCATAGGTAGAAGAGCCAATATGATAAATAATGCCTCCCTTACTGCTTTCCGTGAAGATTTCTCCAATCTCCAACTGTATCTTCTGTAAAATTTCCGCACTGTATATCTGATTCATGGAAGTAAAATCCCTGACACGTACTAAAAGACACGAAAACGGTATCTGATACTGTACCTCCTCATATAAAACCTCTAAAAATCCATTCCGATTAAAATACCCTGTCGTATTATCAATATAAAAATCCGGGCTCTGCTGTGCCAGATAAAATATATAGATAAAAAATATCATGCCAATCTGCCACAAAGCGGAAAGAGTCGAATTTGAGATTTCAAAAATAATTGCTAATATAAATATTAAAATCATAAAGCTATACAGCATTCTTCTTCTGGCAGTATATTTGATATCGCTGACCCAAATAACGACCAGATCGATTACAAATTCCAACAGCAGGATGATCTGCCCTACATTATACCAGATATTCCTATGCATGTGCCCCAATTGATCAAATTCATACGCAATTCCTAACCACGGGGAAAGCAGAACAAAGGTAAGAAGAATACATACCGGAATAATCCCGAAAATAACCATAGTCACTGGATTTTTTCCAAGCTTAAATGCAACCGCCATAATATACAAATGTAGTGTAACGCAGCAGGCAACCTGTGTTAAAAGCTCAACCACAAGCATCGCCTCATTGAGCATGACCGTTTCCCCATAACGCTGGGACAAAATCACATCAATGGAAAAAATAGCATCCAGCATCATCGCACATAGAAACAATTGAAAAAACACCGTACGCTTTGTCGGCAGCTGCTTTTTTAAAAGATCACAGAAAAAGAGCAGTGCATAAAAACCAGCCGATGCAATCTGGCAAAACAGAAGATTATCCAACTAAGACACCTCCTATCTTCCCGCTCTCTGAGTCTGTTTTTCTATTCTCATATAATTCATTAATATAACCCCCCTGCAAATATCCGCAATTTAGCTTCTCTAATTTTTCAAACCAAATCTTATCTCCTACTCCATCCAGGACGATCTCCCACTCTTTATTATTCAACATATCTAATAAATAGGGGAGCTGGGAACTGTTTCCCTTGCAGTATTCACTTGTCTGATAATGATTCACCTTTACTGCATTAAACGGCAAATCAATCACAGACTTCATATTGTTTGCGCTGGCACCAAACTGATCCAACAGCAGAGAAACACCACTGCCCCTTAAAATTCCAAATGCCTGCTCTAAGAGTGCATAGTTTGCCCGATGATCGATCGTCACCTCAATACAGATAAATTTGCCCGGAATATGATATCTTTTCAAGGCTTCAAGATAACCTTTGACATACTCTAAATCCTCCAACTGATGTCTTTTCAAATTAATATGTACTTTCTTAATCTCCGAGGTAACTAATTCTTCCTTGGAAATATATTCACATATCTGTTCAAAAACAGTTCTTCCAAGCTCCTTAATGAGTCCCATCTTTTCAGCAAAACGCCAGATATTCTCCTGAGAAAGAACAGAACCATCTTCATACTGCTCTTCAATATAAAATTCCAAATGATAATCGCCTAACTTTTTTAACGATAAAATCGGTGCTTTTTTCAACGAAAATTCCCTGCTGACGATCGAACGATTGACGATGCGCATTGCTTCAAGGTTTTTCGCAATATCCTGCTGCTCATTCCCGTGATAATAGAACACCTCTCCCCTTTCCACCTGCTCAGAAGACAGCTTCCGCATACTGGTGATAATGCTGTAAAACTGATTCATATTATAATCAGCATCCTCAAAACCTACTCCGTAATAATTAATAGAGAGCGTAATCTTTTTTTCCCAGACCTGAATAAATCCCGGCAGCTTTTCTTTTAAAAGAGCATATTTTTTTTCCAGCTCTTCCCTGCTGTCCACAATGATCAAATATTCAAAACTATGAGTATGGTATACATTATGCTTCCCACCGTATCTTTGCAGATAGCTTCCCATCTGCTGATGAAAAAGAACGATCTCTTCCTCGGTAAAATAATTTGTAATACTTTCAATATTTTTTATATCAAGAGCAAGACAGAAAAAATTCTCCTGATACTGTTCTTTTTCCTGAAGCACTACCCTGAGTCCGGCTCTTGAAAAACACCCGCTGGATTTAAAGCGATATCTGTCCATATTATGTAACAGGATATAGCAGCTTACCAAAATAAGACTTAAAAAATAATAGAAAAAAATAAATTTCCCTTCTAAAAATGTCTCTGCAACAAGATCAATTCCTAACAGCGATGCAGATATCAATAGGGCAAAAAATTCCCACTCAACCAGCCGTTTCCGATATACGAACAAGTGCCCGATTCCCATCACCATACAGAAAAGCATGATAAGAACCTCAATATAACCGCCCCGCCCGCCTGCGCGGACCAAATGCACACCTGCCATGCTGTCATGCCCTATGATCAGTGCGATAACAGCATAAACAATCCCGGCTCCCACAAAAACCTGAGCAACCCTCATTTCCTTTTTCAGCCGCTCATTCAAAGCTTCCATCGAAACAACCATATAGTAACAAAATCTATAACCGATGACAAGCATCATTACACCCATAAAAAACTCAAAGATCCGCTCTATATTCCCTTCATTTTCCGAAAAAAGGACACACAAAACATTGCCGAAAAGATCTAACGAAATCGCAGAAATCGACCAGTGTAAAAGTTCCAGATAAGCCCGGTTCTTTTTTACATCAATCCAGTTTTTATAGTTGTAAAATACAATTGTGATTACCAACATCACAAGCGCAATCAATTCACATGAAATATCTAAATTCATCAGCTTGCCTTCTCCATTTCTGAAGAACTGTCATTAATTTTCTCCAAAAATATGATAACAGTTCTTTCCACCATTTTTAGATTTATACAGTGCACTGTCCGCTTTTTTGTATAATGTCTCGAAATCGTCTGCCTGCGTTGGTGCAATCGCAATTCCCACACTACTTGAAATACTTACATCCGTCTCCCCATTACTATACGTTCGTCTGTTCACTTCGCAAACCTTATCTGCCTTGGATTTGATAAATGTCTTCAAGCTCTCCTCATCAAAGGCATTATAGGCAACACATACAGAAAATTCATCTCCTCCCAGACGTCCGACATGCGCATTCGTGCGGAAAATCTCAGATAAGAATTTTGCTGTATCTACGATTGCCTTATCTCCCATAATATGCCCTAATTTATCATTGACATTTTTGAAGTTATCCAAATCGATAATAAAGAAGATATAATAATAATCCCCTTTCTTGTTAGCCAGACTGCCTACGACCTTTTCTTCAAATGTCTTTTTATTCAAAATACCGGTCAGGAGGTCATTCTCTGCTCTTTCAACCAGATTTCTTTCATCCACGATTTCCTGATCTGCATTCTCAATCTTTCCGATAAATTTCGAGTTGATTCCCAGTCTCGAATCCCTTACAAGTCTTCCTGTAATCCGAAACCATCCATACTCCTCTTCCTCATCATTCGTTTTGATACGAACTTCTGCTGCAAACTCCTCCTGCTCATCATCATAAAACTGATGCAGCCTGCCTCGCACGGAAATATCATCCGGATGCACTCTGTCATATACATCATAGACTTCCTCTCCCATAAGAACTCCGATCGATGTCCCGAAAAGCTCTCTGACATTTCCGAAAAACTCTAAACGGCTTGGAGAAAAACGCCTTTCAAAGATAAGAGATCTCTCAAATCCGGCAACATCACGATATCTTTTCACCTCGTCCCAGTCTTTCTTATAACGGTATATCAAAAGAATGAAATATCCGATTGCAAATATCCATGCAAGAACCGTTATACTGATAAACACAACAAGTTTGGAACTGATATGAAAACCTTCGACATAGAAGGCTTTCTCTTTGACCAAACAGCCCATATACCAGCTGCAGTGTTCACTTGGTATCAGCTTGAGGATATAATCTTCTCCGTCGTAAATATAATATACGATCGCCTCTGAGCGCTTCTTCATGCTTTTTTCCACATCACCGAGCTTCATGCTGTCCTTTTTGATCCTGCAGTTCTCCAGATAAACATTCAAATCACTCGCCTCACCGCCAATGTAGTCATAAAAACGTTCCCCGCTTGTTACATAATTTCCGCGGTCTGTCAGCAAAAAAGCACACCCCTCCTGCGACAACTCCCATTTCTGCATCAGGTTATTCAGATCCTCTAATTTCACTTCACCCACCAGGATGGCAACCACTTTTCCCTTGTATTCAACCGGAGTGCAGATCGCCATATATTTGTTCCTTCCGGAATCCTGAACCAGATTATCATAAGTAATACTCTTTTTTTCTTTTAACAATGTATCCAGTGCGTTGCTCTGCACCAGATTAAAATTCATGACCGTTTCGCCATTATCATATTCTTTTTCTCCGGTAGGCTTAAGAACGGTAAATGCTGCAAAGAAGGTCTGGTGTCCTGACAAAATCTCCTTTACCTTGTCCGCATCCTCTTTCTGTATATATTTCCCAATATCATCAGCCATTTTTTCAAGATAGCTGTTTCTGTCTCCCAACATATCATCTACATATACGCCAAAAAAATCTGCCGTATTAGACATATTTTTGCCGATTGTCTCTGCAGTCGTCCCCGATACCTCTGTAACGAAATTATATGTAGAAAATATCGTAAGCAGCAAAAGACAGGCCAACAGCACATATCTTCTTCTATACCATTTTAATCTGTCATCCATAGCATCTCGCCTCCACACTGCTTTTTCCATATCTGAAAAAGCAGTTTCATTTCCTCACAATGCCCCTATTATTCACCATAATTAGCCATAATAAAAAAGTATAGCATATTTTACTAAAAAATGCTATACTTTCCTGATTTTTTTGTGGAAAATTGTTACTCTGCAAGTCCTGATACCATCTCATGTACATATTCGTATAATTTTTCACCGGCATCTGCACCGTATTTCCCTATGATCTTGACGATCGCGCTTCCCACAATTACCCCGTCGGAAAGCCCGGAGTATTTATGCACCTGCTCCTTTGTATTAATTCCGAAACCGATTGCCGTTGGTACATCCGTCACGGTACGGATCGTCTCTACAATCTCCCCGACATCCGTTGTGATTTCGGCACGCTCTCCGGTCACTCCCATGGAGGAAACCACATAGATGAAGCCGCCTGCATCCCTCGCCACACTCTTGATTCTTTCATGGGAGGTCGGCGCGATCATGGTGATCACATCTACATCATATTTTGCCGCAATCGGCTTTAACTCCTCCTGCTCCTCATAAGGAAGATCCGGAATGATCAGTCCGTCCATCCCTGTCTCCCTGCATCTGTTAAGAAACCGTTCATAGCCGTATTTATATACCGTATTCAGATAGGTCAGAAAGACGAGCGGAATCTGTGTCTTCTTCCGCAGTCTCTCCACCATCTCAAAAATCTTATCTGTCGTACAGCCTGCGGATAACGAACGAAGATTCGCCTCCTGGATCACCGGACCGTCCGCAATCGGATCGGTAAACGGAATCCCAAGCTCTATAAGCGCTGCGCCTGCCCGTTCCATTTCAAGGACAAATTCCTCTGTTTTTTCCAGTGTCGGATCCCCCGCCGTCAAAAATGCAATAAATGCCTTTTTTCCATCGAATGCGTTTTTAATCTTACTCATGTAAATCAATCCCCCTATATCTTGCTATCGCCGCCACATCCTTGTCGCCGCGTCCTGACAGTGTACAAATGATAATCTGATCCTTCCCCATCTCCGGCGCAATCTTCATCAGATGCGCAACTGCGTGTGAGCTTTCGATCGCCGCAATGATTCCTTCTGTCTTCGCAATATATTCAAATGCCTGCACTGCCTCTTCATCGGTCACAGGTACATACTCTGCCCTGCCGATATCCCTGAGATACGCATGCTCCGGTCCGACTCCCGGATAATCTAATCCTGCCGAGATGGAATACACCGGTGCGATCTGTCCGTATTCATTCTGGCAAAAGTAGGACTTCATCCCGTGGAAGATTCCTTTCGTGCCGACTGCCATCGTCGCTGCAGTTCTGTCAGTATCCACGCCCTCGCCCGCTGCCTCGCAGCCGATCAGCTTTACCTCCTTATCCGGGATAAACTCTCTGAAAGAACCGATCGCATTGCTTCCGCCGCCGACACACGCCATCACGACATCCGGCAGCCTGCCCTCCTTCTCAAGGATCTGTGCTCTTGCTTCCTTACTGATAATGCTTTGGAAATCACCTACCATCGTCGGAAACGGATGCGGTCCCATCACAGAACCGAGTACATAAAGCGTATCATCTACCCTCGCCGTCCATTCTCTCATACATGCATTCACCGCATCCTTTAATGTTGCCGTCCCGCTCTCCACGGGATGCACCTTTGTCCCTAAAAGCTCCATACGGTACACATTAAGCGCCTGACGGATCGTGTCTTCCTTTCCCATATAGACTTCACATTCCATATCGAGAAGCGCCGCAGCGGTTGCCGTTGCCACTCCATGCTGCCCCGCGCCTGTCTCTGCGATCACTCTGGTCTTTCCCATCTTTTTTGCTAAAAGCACCTGACCGAGTACATTGTTGATCTTATGAGAACCGGTGTGGTTTAAATCTTCCCTCTTAAAATAGATCTTAGCGCCACCCAGATCCCTTGTCATCTTCTCCGCATAGTATAAAAGCGACGGTCTTCCGGCATATTCACGGTTTAAGGTATCCAGTTCCTTCACAAACTCCGGATCATTTTTATAATGCTCGTATGCCTCCTCCAGTCTGTGAATCTCGTTCATCAGCGTTTCCGGAATATACTGTCCGCCATGCTCGCCAAATCTTCCCTTGCTCATTTTCCTTCCTCCTAGCTTTATTTCCACATTTTCTCCCACGCCCGATCTGCAGAATCGTCAAATTTATTCATTCAAAGTCTTAAATGACACGCCTTATCTCCCCCGCTAAAATCAGTGAAGCTAATTTTTCCTCCACATTCTTCTCGCGCATCAGCGTTTCCCCGATCAATACCGCATCGACATTATGACCGGTAAGATCCCTGATCTCCTTTTCTCCCTTGATTCCGCTTTCTGAAACAAACAAAACATCCTCCGGTACATTTTCTCTCAAACGGATACTGTTTGTAATATCTACCGTAAAGGTTTTCAAATCTCTATTATTGACGCCGATCACCCTTGCACCGAGCTTTACCGCCCGTCTGACCTCTTCCTCATCATGCGCCTCCACCAGCGCGGAAAGGCCGAGACTATCTGCCAAGCTGAAATAGTTCTCCAGCTCATTATCCTTTAAAAGGGAACAGATTAAAAGGATTGCCGACGCTCCGATTATCTTTGCCTCGTAGATCATATACTCATCGATCGTAAAATCTTTTCTTAGCAGAGGCAGAGAAACCGCCGCATGAATTTCTTTTAAAAAGTCATTGGAGCCTTGAAAATAATATGGTTCCGTCAGCACGGAAATTGCCGATGCCCCGGCCTTTTCATATGCTTTGGCAATCTCTACATACGGAAAATCCGGTGCGATAAGTCCCTTGGACGGAGATGCCTTTTTCACCTCACAGATCATAGAGATTCCTTTGTTTTTCAAAGCTTTCTCAAAAGGAAATCCAGTGTCCACATTCATGGACATTGCTTCTTCTTTTAGTTCCTCCGGAGATTTTTTCTTTTTCTCTTCAGCAATACGCCTTCTTGTTTTTTCGGCAATCTCTTCTAAAATATTTCTGTTTTCGCTCATACTCATCCTCCATGTCAAAGCACAAACTGCCTCCTTACTCGTTAGTCCGCTTAATGAAAAGCTCTAACTGCTCCATAGCCTTTCCGGATGCGATCACCTCGCGTGCCTTTGAAATTCCCTCTTCTATCGTAAGCGTTCCGTCTGCCAGGTGGATTGCCGCCCCGGCATTTAAAAGTACGGCATCCATCATCGGTCCCTCCTTGCCGTTTAAAATATCTCTCGCGATCTGGGCATTTTCCTGTGGATCGCCACCGACCAGCTCCTCCCTTTTACAGGTCTTTAATCCAAACTGCTCCGGACTAATC
>CADBMH010000025.1 GCA_902795705.1 uncultured Lachnospiraceae bacterium
CTTTTATTCCTGTCTGCTTCTTCACCGCTCGGACAATGGCGGTTCTGATTTTGATCCGGTGACCGGTCTGTACGGAAAGGTAAAGTTTCATAAATATGTGTCCCGTGCAAATCAGAAATATGCGGGAAATGATGCTCCGGCATATGCAATCGTCTTTTTGAATCTGGTAAATTTCAAGCTGTTAAATATAGAAAAAGGTGTGGTTGAGGGAGATGAATGTCTGAAGGTCATGGCAGATACTCTCCGGGACGCTTACGGGGAGGCGTTTATATCCAGAATTTCCGGGGATCACTTTGCGGTTTTTACTAAATATGACCATGTATTTGAAAAAACGGAGGAGGCCGCGAAAAGGTTTTACGATACCTATGGAAACCAGTTTGACCTGATTGGAAAATTCGGCATTTACCGGCTGGATTTTTCAGAGGATTTTGATGTAGAATCCGCATTGTCACTTGCGAAGGTTGCCTGCGATTTTATTAAATATGATCCGGAGACGGATATTGTAGAATATTCCGAAATGCTTGCGGAGGAAATCAAGACAAAGGAATATGTCGTAGGAAAGATTGATGAGGCGATTGAAAAAGGCTGGATCAAGGTCTATTACCAGCCGGTTGTCCGCTCGCTTACCGGCTGGTTATGCGGCGTAGAGTCCCTGGCGAGATGGATCGATCCGGAGATCGGATTTTTGCCGCCGGACAAATTTATCGGTACATTGGAGAGGGAGCGCTGTATCCATAAGCTGGATTCGTATATTGTCGAGCAGGTGTGTATGTGTATACATGACAGGCTGGAGAAGGGCGAGCCGGTCGTTCCGGTATCGGTGAATTTTTCCCGCATGGATTTTCTCATGTGCGATATGCTGCAGATGGTCGAGAAGGCAGTGGAAAAATATGATATTCCAAGGGATTATATTCATATCGAGATTACAGAAAGCATGCTGGCTTCTGATGCGGAGCTGATGGAGCGTGTAATTAAAAGCTTCAGGGAGGCAGGCTATGAGGTCTGGATGGACGACTTTGGAAGTGGCTATTCTTCCCTGAATCTTTTAAAGGATTATCACTTTGATACCTTGAAAATGGATATGTGTTTCCTGACCCCTTTTACGGATAGGTCAAAGAGCATTATGCGCTCTGTCGTCACGATGGCGAAGGACATCGGGATCAAGACTCTGGCAGAGGGAGTGGAGACGAAGGAGCAGCTTGAATTCTTAAAGGAGATCGGCTGTGGGATGATCCAGGGGTATTATTACGGAAAGCCGGAGCCGGTCGAAAGTACATATGCCCATATTGCAGAAAAATTTATACCGATCGAAACAAGAAAGTGGAGACATTTTTATGAAGTGGCTGCTTCGCAGGTCAGGGTAACAGATGTGCCGTTAGAGCTTGTTGAAGATGATGGAAATGAATTTAAGACGATCTTTATGAACCAAAGCTACATAGATCAGATTTTCGAACCGGGAACGGAAATGGAGCTGGAAGAGATCGACAGGCGTATTTATCATACGAAATCTCCGCTTTTGCAAAAGTATCGTGAAATGGCAGACCACTTAGAGAGGACAAGAGAGCCGGAGACATTTTATTATGCGGATAATGAGAATTATCTGCGGTTTTACGGAGAGTGTATTGCCGAACATTCGGGACGCTATCTGCTCAAAGGCTCTTTAACGAATATTACAATCGATCAAAAGGGAACGGAACGGGAACGGCTGGATTCGAAACTCAGGGATCTGCATTTTCTGTTCGAAGATATTTATCTTTTGGATCTGAGCGAAAGAACCGTCATTCCTCTTATGCGTGAGTCGAAGGACTTCGGGGAAGAGGAAGTGATCCGGTTTGATCTGAAGGAAAGTATCGATGGTGTAGTGGGAGAAAAGGTCTTTCCGTCGGAGCGAATCCGCTGTCAGGAATTTTTAGATGCGTTCAGTCTGCGTGACAGGGTGGACAGGAGCGGAAAGGGTTATATTTCAGAGATATTCCGTTTCCGGAAATTTGACGGCAGCTATCAGATGAAGGAGGTATTTATTATGATGATTCCGGGGACGGGAGCCAATGAATATCTGTACTGCGTGAAACCATATAAGGTAAGGGAGATTGAAAAAGCATACGGCAGTCCGTCGGCTGCTCACGGAAGCGATCAGGAATCCGGGGATATCCGGCAGTTAGAGGAGTATGCAAATCTATGGAAAAATCTGATGTGGAATTCGGAGATCAAGATTTTCTGGAAGGATAAGGAGCGGAGGATTCAGGGTGTCAGTCCGGCATTTTTGCAATTTTACGGAATCGATTCTCTGGAGGAGATCATAGGAAAAACAGATGAGCAGATGCATTGGCATATTGACGGGGAGAAGCATATACAGGATGAGTTAGAGGTGCTCCGGAAGGGAAAGAGACTGATTTACGAGCCTGCATTAAGCATTGCAAGAGGTGTGGTGCAACATATTATGTGTACAAAGCTTCCAATCTACCGTGAGGGAGAAATCGTCGGTCTGGTGGGCTTTTTTGTGGACAGGGATACGGGGTTAAAAAAGCTTCAAAGTGCTCCGGATGAATTAAAGGTGGATCCGGTTACCAGGCTGATGAATGCAAAGGCATTTATGGATGCGCTTTATGACTATGCAAGGCAGTACCGGGATAACGGAAAAAAATACGGTGTGATCGTATTTCAGAATACGAAGCATCACCGGATCAAGGAAAATTACGGAAAGGAATTTTCGGATAAAGTCTTAAAGCGGATTGCGGATGTTTTAGTCGGGGTGACCGGTCAGAAATGTGTGACGGCAAGGACAAAGAAATCGGTTTTTGCGGTTCTTACTTTTTCAGATGACAGGCAGAAGCTGTGTGTGTTAGCAGAGGAGCTGGAGGCAAAGATCAGCGGTATCACAAGCGTGGACGGAAGCTATGTTACGATACGCATGAAATATTCTGTGAAGTACCGGACGGACGAGGGGATCAATGATGAAAATATGTATGAGCGGGCATTAGAGGAGATTTTGGGAAAAGAATAAAGAGTTTCTGAGAATAATAGGAGAGGTAGAAAAATGAAATGTTGTATTATATAAAAAAACTATTACGGATAATAGAATAATCAAATTACCCTTTTTAGCTGAAATGTGTTAAAATGAGCAAAATGGAAGTCAAGCTTGCTTTACAAAGAAAGGGGAGAAAGATTTATGATTGAAAATCGTGGAAAGGCTTTTCAATTATCGGTTACCGCACTTTTTGCTGCGATTGTCTGCATTGGTACAATTCTGATCCGTATTCCGATTCCGGCGACAAATGGATATATTCATTTAGGTGATGCGTTTGTTATTTTGTCAGGATTATTTTTAGGACCGGTATACGGAGCAGCGGCTGCGGGAATCGGTGCTGCTCTTGCGGATCTGATCGGTGGATATGTTCTATATGCTCCGGTGACACTGGTGGTAAAGATTTGTATGGCGGTTGGTGCCTGGGTGATCTGTCATAAGCTTGTAAAGGAGCAGATTAATATTTTTATCCGATGTGTTTTAGCAGGTATTTTTGCAACCTTGATCAATGTTGCCGGATATTTGGGATATGAATTTGTCATCTATGGGATGACAGCATTTTTAAGTGTTCCGGCTAATTTTGTACAGGGAATTTCCGGACTTATCATTTCTTCTTATTTGTATCCGGTACTGAAAAAGAGGCTGGCGGGTCAGAATAAATAGTTTTTTTGAATAATAGTAACGATTGTCGTATATTCATTCAATTTTATTTTTTGCCTTTATATTGTGATATACGGAGTAGTATGATATAATGAGCAAAATGGCAATCAAACTTGTTTGAATTGTCAATTTGCGAGTGCCACATGGAGCCGGCAGGCGACATGATATAA
>CADBMH010000026.1 GCA_902795705.1 uncultured Lachnospiraceae bacterium
CCAGCCGGTCCTTGATGCTTGTTTTTTAAGCATCTAGTACCGCTGCGGATTTCTAGCGGGAGCGGTCCTCAAAAGACACATATAGGAAACCACAGACTAAGTCCAAAGACTATAGAAGCACGCGTCACTTTTCAGACCTATGCCTTCTTCATCCGTTCAATGCTCTCATTCGCCTTCGCATAGATTTCCTCAGGACTGATCCCGATATCAAATTTTCCATCCTCATACAGAATCCTTCCATCGATCATTGTCATCTTAACATTTGTCTTACTGCCGCTGTAAACAATATTTTTCGCGATATTGTTAAGCGGCTGCATGTTCGGCTGATTTAAGTCGATCATGACAACATCCGCCCTCTTTCCCGCGGAAAGTGTATCGCAGTCATCAAGGCACATCGCCTTCGCTCCCCCGACCGTCGCCATACGAAGCACATCCAGCGCATCAACAGCAGAGGCATCCTTTAGATTCACCTTCTGCAGTGCTGTCACAAGAAACATCTCCCGGAACATGTCTAAGCAGTTATTGCTTGCCGGTCCGTCTGTACCGATTCCCAGACTCAGTCCCATATCAAGCATTTTCTTGATCGGCGCAATCCCGCTGGCAAGCTTCACATTTGAAGAAGGATTCGTCACGATATGGATTCCCTTTTCCTTACAGATCTGCAGATCCTCCTCTGTCATATATACACAGTGAAATCCGCCGCCGCCAAAGTCAAACATCCCCAAACTGTTTAAAAAGGCAGTCGGTGTTGTCCCGTATCTTTCCACACAGCCTGCCACTTCATTCTCCGTTTCGGAATTATGGGTATATACAGGCTTTTTATACTTATGCGCAAGTTCTGCCATCCCCTCTAATGTCTCCCTCTTTGTCGTATATTCCGCATGGAAGCCTAACTGATAAGAAATCAACGGATGGATTTCATTAAAATGCAGATATTCCTCCTCAATTCCCTCTACGGTTCCTCCAAAATCATTGATGCTTCCACACAGCACTGTACGAAAGCCGGAGTCAATTGAAGCTTTTGCATTCGCCTCATTTTTCATATACATATCAAAATTCGCCGTAATCCCACTTGAAAGATACTCTAAATTTGCAAGAAGCGCGCACCAGTACACATCATCCTCCGTAAGCTTCGCCTCCATCGGAAATACTCTTTCATACAGCCATTCCTGCAACGGAAGATCATCTGCATAGGAGCGTAAAAATGTCATCGCAGAATGTGTATGGGCATCCTTAAATCCCGGCAGCAGCACATTCCCTTTTGCATCAATTTCCCTGTCCCATTTTCCGTTCTCATCCCTCTTTTCCTCACCAACATAGGTAATCTTTCCATCCTCTACCTGCAATTCACCGGTAAACATCTCCCTTTCCGCTTCCATTGTAAGTATTCTGGCATTATAAATTCTTATTTTCATAACTTTTTCCTCTTTCTATTTATTGGGGCAGATTTTTCATTTTCTGCCATAATTTATTATTGAGATGTTGGGGTCAAAAGGTATTTTGCCCCCAACTGCTACTATTTTCATTGTAACATAATTCACTATCAGCGTAAAGACCGGGATAAATCTACGAAACATAGGCATTTCTTCCAAAAACCTCGAAAGGCTAAGGCGTAAATGGTAACACAAAGTTTCCCATAAAGCAAAAAAGGAACGGCAACAAACCGTCACCGCCCCTAAAAAGGAGAATTATATGGCTTCTAAAATTTTCCACAAACCTTTGCCTGCTTACACAATTCGAATTTAATTTCTTCGATTTGATATTAATTGTTTTCAGGTTCTTGCAATTCTTAAACGCATTGTCTCCTATCTTTTTCGTATTCGCGCCAAGGGTTACCGTGGACAGATTAGAACAGCCGTTAAATGCACAGCTTCCCACACTGTTTACACAGCCCGGCAATGTTACATTTTTCAGATTTGTACAATTGCTGAATGCATTTGTTCCGATACTTTTTACATTGTTTCCGATCTGAACAGATGTACAATTCTGGTCACAGGAACGAATACAATTCTGTCCTCCGATCACCTGCACGAGACATCCGTTACAAAATACCTGACTGCCTGCGCAATTTCCGGCTGCCCTGGCACGACCGGACGGAACCACCACAGATAAAACCATAATAAGTCCCAAAAAGAACGGCAGCATTTTTTTACTATTATGAAATCTTATTTTCAAAACCTCCTGTTTCTTTTGTTTTTTTCATTATAAATCTGTCCAAAAAACAGGTCAATACGCCAAATACTGGCAGCACCGGCCAGGCAGGATCAGATATACCAGTACGGTATCTGAAGCACATTTTTCCGGAGCTTTCCCGGTTCACTGCACATACATACAACAGCCCCCGTTCCCCGCTTCCTGTCCGGCACCTGATCGAGCACCGGAAAAGCTCCTTTTCCTCCTTCGAATCACAGACCATCTTAATATATCGAAACAATTCCGGCGCATACTGGATTTCATCTAAAATCACAGGCGGCTCATGAAGTGCCATAAACATATCCGGGTTTTCTCTTGCAAAAAAAAAAAAAAA
>CADBMH010000027.1 GCA_902795705.1 uncultured Lachnospiraceae bacterium
CTAATCAGAGGATAAAGTGGAGGGCAGAGACATTTTTCATGACCATGTTTGTGCCTGAGCGAAGCGAAAGGAATGGTAAAAATTATGTTAAATCAATTTTCAAGAACACAGCTTTTATACGGGAAAGCGGCAATGGAGCGGCTTGCAAATGCAAGAGTTGCCGTTTTTGGTGTGGGCGGCGTGGGCGGCTATGTCTGTGAGGCACTGGTGAGAAGTGGTGTGGGTGCTTTTGATCTAGTGGATAAGGATACTGTCTCAATTACGAATTTGAACCGGCAGATTATCGCAACGGAAAAGACGATCGGCAGATATAAAACAGAGGTTATGAAGGAAAGAATGTCTGACATTAATCCGGAGGTTCGGGTGAATATACATTCCTGCTTTTTTCTTCCGGAGAATGCGGATTCTTTTTCTTTTGAGGAGTATGATTATGTTGTGGATGCTGTGGATACCGTGACTGCGAAAATTGAAATTATCAAACGGGCAAAGGAGAAAAATGTGCCTGTGATCAGTTCGATGGGGGCCGGGAACAAATTAGATCCGGGCAGATTTCGGATTGCGGATATCTATGAAACCGAGGTATGTCCTTTGGCGCGCGTGATGCGAAGAGAGTTGAAAAAAAGGGGAATACGGGATGTAAAGGTGGTGTATTCGGACGAGCCGCCGATCCAACCGGAAAAAATCTGTGGGGAAACAGAGGGTATGATAGAAAGCGGAAATGGAGTTTCCGGATCAGAACCGGAAAAGAAAAAAAGAGAAAAAAGTGTTCCGGGAAGTACCGCTTTTGTGCCATCTGTGGCAGGACTTTTGATTGCGGCAGAGGTTGTAAAGGATTTGACAGAGGGCTTCACTTGCTTTCAGTGAATCCCTTTTATCCGTTTTCGTTTTCTGCACGGTCGATATACTGTGTCATTTCGCTAAATTTTCCAGAGTAAATGCATTGTAAAAGAGCGTTGGTGCGTCTTAGGATTTTTAAACAGACTTCCTTGCCGATGACATTTTGCTCGGAAACATCAGCAAATTCGTCTAAGTCCAATACCTCCACATGACCATCCGGATACACTAAGACATCGACCAGAAGATCCGTAAAGATATAGTCCTTCTCCTTCACTTCCAGATCTACGATATCACAATACCAGTAGACCAGTTCTTCGTCTCTGTAGACCTTGCTGACTTTTACGCCCTTATCGATAAAGTAGGCAGAATACCCACGGGAAATATCCGCTCTTGGCTTCAGGACATCCCATTTGGTGATGATCAGATTTTCTGCACAGGATAAAATGATATCATCCTTTAATTCCACGATTTCATCAGGGAAATAGCGCTTTCTGAATAATCGTATCTGTTCCATAATATACCTCATTCCTAGCAGATTCGGGAGAGCCATACTTCGTTTGGAAAGCTTGTTCCGGCACATGCCCGAAAGATTTTAATTGTTGTTACTATTCACAGTTTTCCTTATACATATTACTGTGAATAGTAACTAATTGTTACCATTATAAGCGTGTTTCTAAAAAAAGTAAAGTGTGAACTTTTCAGAAGCGCTGAAATGGTGTATGATAGTTGCTATTCAGAGTCGCTTTTTCCATTCAAAGCCCTACACTTCGTGCTCTTTGTTTTCTGCTATAAAGTATTATAGCAGAAAATGGCTTTTTCATGAAAGGAAGGTATTTATGAAAGAGAATTCTACCAGACTTTATATTGCTTCTACAGCGGAATTTGCGGATAAAGAGCTGTATGAACGGGCATACCAAAGGATGACAACAGAAAGAAAGCAAAAAACAGACCGTTTTCGTCTGGACAGGGACAGAAAATTATCTGTGGGTGCGTTTCTTCTTCTTGACTATGGATTAGAAAAACGGGGAATAGAGGACTGGAAGAGGGGACTGTGGTACAATGAAAACGGAAAGCCCTATTTGGCGGATGGGCAGGGAATCTATTTTAACTTATCCCATTCCGGTGAGTATGTGGCCTGTGCCGTTTCGGGAGAGGAAGTCGGATGCGATATTGAGATGATTTCCGGTCAAAAGATGGATATTGCACGGAGATTTTTTTCGCCCTCCGAATACGAGCTGCTTCTTTCCGAAAAGACGGAACAGAAAAAAAGAGAGCTTTTTTTCAGACTTTGGACATTAAAGGAAAGTTTTATAAAAGCGGTCGGAAAAGGACTGGTCATGCCTTTGGATTCTTTTTCCATTGTGTTTCAGGGAGATGAAATCCTGGTAGAGCAGACCTATGATAAAAACAAGTATTATTTCCGGGAGTTTTCTGCTGCAGAAGGGTATTGCTGCTCTTTATGCGGACTGGATCCGGAGATTGGACGGAAAGATAAAGCAGTGTGTGAATATGTAAGTTTTTTAGAATTGTTTTCAAATAGAAAAAGATAATTGAAAAGCTTGGATTTTTCTTGATTTATTTACTTATTAGGATACAATTAGGAAATTTGAGAGTTTTGCAGTTATCTATTAGAATATAAATGAAAGAGGTATCAATTTATGAAAAAAAAGTGGTTAAAGATTATCGGGGTATTTGCGGCGGGATTTGGAGTTTTTATGGCATTCGGATGGTCTTTTTTTGAAATGATCGTGCGGTGCAGAAAAAGGGAAAAGAAGGAGAAAAAGAGAAAATGGTTTTCCTTTCCCTATACACGGGTGAATCACCCGCGGTATAAGTTTGAAGAGGAATACGAGTCGGGAAAGACATGGTGCAGGAATCAGAATATGCAGGATTGTTATATGAAGAGTACGGACGGTCTTCTTCTGCATGCGTACTATCTGCCGGCGAAATCTCCGAAACGCTTTGTGCTTTTAAGTCATGGCTATAAGGGCAGTGGCTTTGGCGATTTTGCGTATACGGCGGAGTTTCTTCATGAAAACGGCTGTAATCTTTTGTTTATCGACCAGAGATGCTGCGGAAAGAGCGAAGGGGAGTACATTACATTCGGAGCAAAGGAGCAGTATGATGTCAGGGACTGGGCGGAATATATTTCTAAGAGGAATAAAAGAAAGCTCCCGATTTATTTATACGGAGAATCTATGGGCGCGGCGGCTGTGCTGATGTCCCTTCGCCGCCATCTGCCGAGAGAGGTAAAGGGTGTGATTTCGGACTGTGCGTTTTGTTCTATGAAGGAACAGCTTCGGAACATGGCAAAAGACTGGTTTCATCTGAAATGGATCGAGCTTCTGTTATTCCGTGTGGATCTTTTCTGCAGGTTTTTCGGAGGGTTCCGGATGAAGGAAGCGGATACGACGCGGGCACTACAGATCAACTGGAGACCGGTGCTTTTTTTCCATGGGAAAAAGGATACCTATGTCAATCCGAAGAATTCAGAATATAATTATTCGGTATGCCAGGCACCAAAGGAGCTGATACTTGTACCGGAGGCAAGACATCTGTGCAGCGCATATGAGGAAAAGGAGATGTACCGGCGGAAGCTGATGGAATTTTTCGATAAATATGACGGCGGGCGGTAGTGGATTCGTATATGCTTCAGCTCTTTGCAGCCTTTTAGCGAACACTTTTTTTCGTAGTGTTTGATATGTCTCGGTCAATTTCAGAAGAACTGTTTGTTAAGTGCAAAGAGGGGTAGAAATGGAGAAAAAAATATGTTAACTTCCTAATTGTCACAGGAAGTTAACATTTTTTTATTCCATATAAAATTCTGCGCGGCGGACAGCGCAGGGCGGAAAATGGATTGTCCGCAGAAGGAGGCTCACATGAGTACAGGTACAAGCGCGAAAGAATATTATCCCTTAACGGCTGCACAAAAAATGCATCACAAATGGATTTTGGACTATAAGACACAGCAGGTGTCGGGAGTCAGTGTGGTTGCATCTTTACAGGCACCACTTGATTTCGGTCTTTTAAAGAAATGTATCGAGCTTGAGTTTCAGCGTTACGGCTGCATGCGTATCCGCTTTACGAAGCCGGATGCAAAGGGCGAGGTAAAACAGTATATTGTGGCAAAGGAAACAAGAGATATTCCGATCAGGGATCTTTCCGGCATGAGCATGCAGGATGCAGACAACCTGATGCAGCAGTGGGCATATGAAACCTTCGACGGAGATGATATTCCGATGTGTGATGTGACGATGATGAGGCTTCCGGAAGGATATAACGGCTTTTTTATACATATGGACCACAGACTGATCGATTCCTGTGGAATCGTCGTCATGATCAATGATGTGATGCAGTTATATACACATTTCCGCTTCGGTTCTGCATATCCTTCTGACCTTGCGGATTTTGAAATGGTTTTAGAGAAGGATTTAAAGAGAGCAAATAATGAAAAGCGTTTTGCAAAGGATAAGAAGTTCTGGGACGATCAGTTAGACGCATTGGGTGAACCGCTCTATTCGGATATTCAGGGTCCGTCTGTTCTGGAAGAGGCGAGAAAGAAGCATGGAAATAAAAAGCTGAGAGCAGCGGATATTGAGCTAAAGGAACTTTTTGTTGCGGTAAAGGACTATGTCTTGGAGCCGGAGCCTACGAGAAATCTGATGGATTTTTGTATGAATCATCAGCTTTCTATGACAAATCTTCTGCTTTTGGGAATCAGGACTTATCTGTCGAAGGTCAATGACGGACAGGAGGATATCACGATTGAGAATTTTATCTCTAGACGCTCGACACATGATGAGTGGACCTCCGGCGGCAGCAGGACGATCATGTTTCCGTGCCGTACCGTGATTTCCGCAGATACGGATTTTTTATCAGCAGCATATGAAATTCAGAATATACAAAATAAAATCTATATGCACAGCAATTACGATCCGGCGCTGATCGAGGAAGAGATGAGAAAGCGTTATCATACGCCGGAGCATACCACCTATGAAAGCTGTTACCTGACCTACCAGCCGATGCCGGTGAAGCTTGACAATCCGCATCTTGCAAATATTTCACAGCATTCGAAATGGTTTGCGAACGGAGCCGCTACGAAAAAGATGTATTTAACGGTTTCGCACACACCGGAGGGTGGTATGAATTTTTCGTATCACTATCAGACGGTTCATTTGGAAGAGCATGATATGGAGCTTTTGTATTACTACATGATGCGCATTCTGTTCAAGGGAATCGCAGAGCCGGATATGAGCATCGGCGAGATCATGGAAAGCATCTGATGCTGCTGTAAGAAGGACAAAGAAGAATTTTGTATAAAAAATAATTGTAAACAGGAACATCAAATATTTATAAAAACAAAAACAGGAGGAAGAAAAAATGAAACAGGAAATGCAGTTCAAAACAATCGTAGCACAGTATTGTGAGGTAAAGCCGGAGGAGATGACAAATGAGATGAGATTTCGTGAGGATCTGGGCTTTAGTTCATTGGATTTCATGTCTTTTTTAGGCGAGCTGGAGGATACCTTTGACGTGGAATTAGAGGAAGAGGATGCGCTGCAGGTAGTAACGATCGGGGAGGCATTAGAGCTTTTAGACCGTCTGGTGGAAGAATAAAAAAGGCTAAAAGGCATGGTATAAACAGTAACTCAAATTTATTAAAACAGGAGGGAAAAGTCGATGTTGATTCGGGACATATTAGAGGAAAGCGGAAAAAAGTTTTCAGATATTACTGCGGTTAAATGGCTCAAGAAGAAAGAAATTCTGGAAAGATCTTATCGTGAGCTGATGGAAAATGTGCAGACGATCCGGGCGGGGCTTGTAAAAAAGGGATTTGACGGAAAGCATATTGCCCTGATCGGGAACAGCTCTGTTGAATGGATCGAGAGCTATCTCGGAATTATCACAGGGAAAAATGTTGCGGTACCTTTAGATGCCGGTCTGCCTGCGGAGGATCTGACAGAGCTGATCAATCGTTCCGATGCGGAAGCACTTTTCCTAAGTCCGAAGGAGTCAAAATTATTAGATGAAATATTGGAAAAATGCTCCGGATTAAAAAGCATCTGGATGCTTCAGGAGGAAGCTTTTTCCGCTTCCGATGAGCTGTCAGAGAAAGCACTTCGAAATGATATAAAGCTTTCTGATCTGACGGAATTTCTGTCCGAAAAAGCGGATAACAGTGGAGACGCTTCCGGGCGTCCGGAAAAGGATGATGTAGCTACGATCATTTTTACATCAGGTACCACAGGCAAGAGCAAGGGCGTGATGCTGACGCAGAATAATCTGGCGGAGAATGTGATATCCGTAGATTATGAGGCGGAGCCGGGAAGTGTCCTGTTAAGTGTACTTCCGATCCATCATGCGTTTTGTCTTGTCATGGACTGGCTGAAAGGATTTTCTCTGGGGGCAACGATCTGTATCAATGATTCGCTGCTGCATATGGTGAGAAATATGAGTGTATTCAAACCGGGTGTCATGCTGATGGTGCCGCTTATGATCGAAACGATCTACAAGAGAATTTCCGGGGCAGATCCTTCGGTTCCGAAGGAGGTTCTCGCAGAAAAGGTCTTTGGCGGGAATCTGCATACGATCTTTACCGGAGGGGCACATCTGGATCCGTATTATATTGATCAGTTTGCAGAATACGGCGTAGAGGTTTTAGAGGGCTACGGAATGAGTGAGTGTTCCCCTGTAATCAGCTCCAATACGGTAAAGGTACATAAGCCGGGTTCGATCGGAAAACCGCTTTCGAATGTGGAGATTTCCTTTGACAACGGGGAGATTTTAGTGAAGGGCAGCAGTGTGATGTCCGGATATTATAAAATGCCGGAGGAAACGGCGGAAACCTTAAAAGACGGCTGGCTGCATACGGGTGATAAAGGATATATGGATGAAGACGGATTCCTTTTCATCAATGGTCGTGTGAAAAATCTGATCATTTTATCAAACGGCGAAAATATTTCGCCGGAGGAGATTGAAAATAAGCTGGCGCTCGGAGAACTTGTCGGTGAAGTGATTGTGACCGGAGAAAATAACGGTCTTACAGCGAGAATTTATCCGGAGCAGGAAGTGGTACAGGCAAAAGGCTTCAATGAAGAGCAGATCCGCGAAGAGCTGCAGAGCTTTATTGACGGATATAATAAAAAGCAGCCGACCTACCGCCAGATTACGGGATTGGTGGTAAGGAAAAATCCGTTCATCAAGAGCTCCACAAGAAAGATTAAAAGGCAGGAGGTTCTGATCGACGAGCCTGCGGAATAGTAACATAGAATCATGTCATAAAAGGCAGCATTCCAGCTAAAAATACATTGGTCAAAATATCTGCAACCTTATCGGCAGGTGTTCTGAAATCCTCTGCGATCCATTTATGGAGAACACCGATCGTACTTCCGATCGTACATGCGATCATATAGGAAAATTCCTCTTTCGTGTGTACGGTGGGGGTGGTGTTTTGTGTGGTTTTCGTCACATAGTGGTGGAACATCGTCATCATTTTTTCAAAAAACGCATCCTCGCCCGGTCCCTGCAGGAGATTTGCCAGAAACGGATTTTTTTGTGAATAATTGCAAAGGCTCAAAAAATAGGATTTGCAAATATCTTTATCATTTTTCGGATGAAAGGATTCCATCAGGGTGAAGATATCCTGAATTGTTTTATCTTCGATTGCAGAAATAAGAGTCGGTATATTTTCGTAGTGGTTGTAAAAGGTGCTGCGAACGATGCCGGCTTTTTTGATCACATCGGACACGGTGATCTTATTCAGCTCCTTTTCCTTTAACATCAGAAAAAAGGCATCATAGATTGCCTCGTCTGCTACATGGTATCTTTCGTCCTGAATCTCGTGTACCATATTGGTGCTCCTCCCCGGGGTAGATAATCATTTGGAAAATTTTAACATATTCTTATAAAAAAAGCAAAAAACTCTATGAAACGAAATCCTCATATCATTTTATTCTTTCACGGCTATTTCAAGTATTTCAAGTATTCATCAAAAAATGCTTGACAAGCTTGTCTCTTTTTGCTATTCTATTTAAGTCGCATGTAGCGGAATGGGATCTTAGCTCAGCTGGGAGAGCATCTGCCTTACAAGCAGAGGGTCACAGGTTCGAGCCCTGTAGGTCCCACTTCTTTTTAGCTGTCATGTGAAGAAAAGGATATGGCGGGATAGCTCAGTTGGCTAGAGCACACGGTTCATACCCGTGGCGTCAAGGGTTCAAATCCCTTTCCCGCTACTGAAGGGTATCACATTTATGTGATACCCTTTTGACTATATGATTTTTGGGCTATAGATGTACGATTGCTTCGCAGAACAAAGCGACTGTGAATGATAACGGGCAGGAAATGTTTTGAGAAGTAAGCTTAGAAACTGATTTAGACAAAGAGGAGAGAGACAAATGAAATCTTTTGGCAGTGAGGCGGTACTTTTACCGACCTATTTGATCATGCTTGTGATCTGCGCATATCTTAGTGTCTTTGGACAGGCGAAGATCGATATGGTAAATATTGTTGTAAACGGGAGTATGTTTGTGATCATTGCAATCGTTCTTTTGTGGTCGATTTACGGGGCATTGAATCCGGTCAGCAGGATTGCATCGAGTCTTCGTTATACGATCCAGACGATGGAAATTGATTTTAAAAAGAAGGAATCCTATCTGTGGGAAGACTACAGAAATGAATCCAATCTTTTTGAAAATAAAATCCTGAATCAAAAATTTAATGAGTACCGGATCGAGAGGAAGCGTCTTTTGATGATTTCAAAAAGTGGCGTAAAATGTGATATTGAAGACTATATTAATGAATATTTTATTGACAGTCAGGCGAAAAAAGGTATCATCAGCATTATTCCGGGAATCATGACCGGACTGGGTATTTTAGGTACTTTTATCGGACTTTCCTTCGGACTTCAGAATTTTAATACGGGAAGTGCCAGTGAAATTACGAATAGTATTGCACCTTTAATGGATGGGATCAAGGTGGCATTTCATACTTCAATCTATGGTATGGTTTTTTCGCTGGTATTTAATATTGTATATAAAAAAGTGCTGGAGGATGCATATCGTTCTGTGGACCGTTTTTTGGACACTTATCATAAATATGTATTGCCGAAAACGGAAAATGATGACCTGAGTGTTTTACTGGACTTCCAGGAGAAACAGCTTGCTGCTACAGAGGAGATGCTGTCAAAATTCAGTGATGAGATTGCGGTAAAGCTTGCGCAGGC
>CADBMH010000028.1 GCA_902795705.1 uncultured Lachnospiraceae bacterium
GAAGGGAGAAGATAAATTGAAAAACAGAGGAAAGATATGGATGGCGGTACTGCTTACCTGCATGGTTTGCTGTACCGTTTTTGGTATATATAGTGAAAATGAGCAAAATAAACAGGAGCTTCAGGCACTGGTCGGAAGTCTGTATCATGAGGAGCCGGAGCTTGCAGGAAAGGTGCTCCGTCATGCATTCTCCGTGCAGACAGCGAGAGGTTTTAGCAAAGAGGGACAAAAGGCGGCAGTGACGCTTGGATATACCGGGCGTGCCTATGACATTTTGCAGAAGGAAAAGGGCTTGCCGGTTCCGGTGATATGCTGTCTGTTCCTTTCGGCCTTTTTTGCCGGGGGAGTGTTCTATACAGGATACCACCGTGAAAGAAAAATGAAAGAACAGATAGAACGAATCACAAAAAAGCTGCAGCTTGCCGGAAGGGAGCTAACGGATTATGCCGTGTCGGGCGATGAGAGCTTTTATGCGTTAGAAAAGGAGCTTGAGCTTCTATGTGCGGACAGGCTGCATCTACGGGAATATATCAGGCGAAGGGAAGAACAGATGAAACGGTTTACGGAGAATATTGCACATCAGATTAAAACTCCTTTATCGGGACTTCTTTTGAATCTGGAAAGGCTGGAGGGGAGGATTTCTTCCGGGCGGGAAGCGTTTGCATGTAAGGAGGAGTGTCAGGAGTTGTTTGATGAAAGCTTTTCTCTGGGGGAGCAGATGAAAAGGCAGATAAAGGAGCTTCTTTCCCTTGCGAGAATGGAAGCAGGAAAGCTGCGATTTCGAAAGGGTGCGGTAGATCTTCGAAGTGTGGTTGGAGAATTAGAGGAAAGATACGGAAAGGAGAAGCTTCTTATCCGGATAGAGGGAGAAGGGGAAATATACATGACCGGGGACGAATACTGGCTTTTGGAAGCGATGACGAATCTGGTCGAGAACAGCATCAAACACAGTGATACAGAAGAACCGGTCGTTCTTTCCGTGATGGAACTGCATGAGGAGCTGAAGTTTCGAATTACGGATAAAGGGAGGGGAATGTCAGAGGAGGAGATTGCAATGCTTTTTGACCGGTATGCGGTTGGAGATACGGCAGGAGAGGACAGTACCGGAATCGGGCTGCATCTGGCAAGGAGCGTGATACAGGGGCATTACGGGAAGCTCTATGTGACAAGTGAACCGGGGAAGGGGACAAGTATGGAGTTTTTTCTTCCGAAAATGCAGTTAAAGGAAAAAGTTTTCACGGTGTAAGGGTTATGTAAGATTTCTTTGTTAAGATATTTATAAAAATAACAAAGGAGACGGAAAATATGGAGGAAAAACGAAAGAAAGGAAGTCAGGTTATTCATTTGGAAAAGCTCAGTATGAAGCGGAGGAAAAAGGATGTCCGTTTTATGAGGTTTATGGCGGGGATTACCGTGCTTTTTCTTGCGCTGACACTTTTGTTTCAGGACAATATGAATGAATACCAGATGGAAATGAATTATCATTCGTATGGAGAGTGGCTGTTAAGAGTGCCTTCGTCAGAAGCTGTGGACAATCCTTTTCTGGAAAGGTGCGGCAGTATTTCATGCGGCGGAGGGATTTACCGCCTGCCTGAAGGTGCCGGTGATGATTCTGAAATCGCACCGGAGGACACGAAAGCTTATACCGGAAAGCTGATCGGGACGATGGACTCAGATATACGAAAAAACGGACATATTGAGCTCTATGAGGGGCATTTTCCGGAAAAAAGCGATGAGATTGTCATGGAGCTTGGAACCCTTCAGGCATTGGGCTATGATTATGAGCCGGGACAGCGGGTGAGCTTTTATGTGGCAGAGGAGGAGAATCTGGCAGATCTAATCTTAGCGAATAAGAAACTGAAGCTTCGTAAGGTATCTTTTACCCTGTCAGGAACGCTTAAAAATTATACGGCTTTATGGTATGGCGGGGAGATTCTTCCGAATGCAATCGTTAAGAAAAGTGTTTATGATTCTCTGACGATGCAGAAAAAGGAATATACATTTTACGGGATCAGGGAACGATACCTGGATTCAGATGTTTCCGGCTTTGCGGCAGAATTGACCAAAGGAATCGGAAAAAAACTGGAGGATGATTTTTATAAAAACGGAGATAGCGACGGTGATTTTTCGGAGAGTGGGATCGCGTTCAATGAATTTGCATATAGTAATCCGTTCTGGGGAAATCAGGTCATGTACCGGAATATGACGATCGTGTTCCTTGTTTTGGGTACGGCGATCTTAGCCTATCTGATGTCTGTATATCTTTCGAAGAGGCGGAAGTATTATTTTCGTCTGCGCGAAATCGGTGCGACAAGAGGACAGATTTTTCATATGTCAGTGTATGAGTGTATAGGGAGTATACTGCCGGTTTCCTTATTGAGCCTCCTGTTTTCCTATGGACTTAGCATACTGATTGTATTTGTTGTCGCAGGGTGTGTGAAGCTTCCGTTTTTCTATGTGTTTCGGGTGCAGACGTTACTTTTAGTCTGTTTGAGCTTTCTTCTTATCCTTTTAAGCAGTTTTTTCTTTGCACAGATGATATACGGAGGGAAAAATATTACACAGAACCGGAATAAGATGTCTGCCTATGCCGTGCGGCGGTTAAGAAGGCGGGCAAGGCGGAAAAGGAAGCTTTCTTTTCGGGAACAGGAAAAAAGATTCCGGATCTGCCACCCGGTTTCGGTGTGGTCAATGCGGATTATTGGAATTGGTGTGACTGCCTGTATTCTTACCTGTCTGGCACAAATCCGGGAAAAGGAGAATGTTTATTTTTATGAGACGCAGAGCCTTCATGACTTTACTGTATCGACGGGGCAGGAGCTTTATGAGATACCGGAGGGAACGGTGCCTGTGAAGCCGTATACGGATGAATCCGGAGAAATCATTACGGAAGAATATCTGGGTGCCGGCGAAGACAGGGATACGATGCGGAATGTTTTTTCGAATGAATTTATAGAAAATATCCGCGGGCTGAAAGGTCTGGATCAGATGAGTCTTTATACGACGGATGATACACATATTTTTGAATGGGAGAAAAAAGGGACATCTGATTATTATCACAGGTATTTGATGGAAGCTGCCGGGGGGAATCAGATTGATACAGATACGGAAACAGGGAAAAAGTATGCAGAGCTTTTTGACGGAACCATGTATGGAGGAAGATATTATCAAAATACAAAAAATGTCTGGAGGACACTGGAAAAGAATTTAAAGGGAACGAAAGCAGATTATGAGAAATTCCGGAGTGGAGAGCAGATCCTCCTCTTTATGCATACGGTTTCTAATATGGTGGATGGGGAAGACGGTGAAATGAAGTATGAAAAACCGGACACGTCCATCAAAGAAGGAGAACTGCTTACAATCGAGACAAAGGGAAAAACGATTTCCGTGGAGGTCGGGGCAATTCTTTCGGCTGATGAGAACGGTTCCCTCCGCTCGTTCGGTTATCGCCCGTATTCCATTGTGGGAAGTGAGGATTTAGGAAAGAGGATTGCCGGGGAAGACGGTATTTCCTATGGATATAATCATATGGAGCTTATGTTCAATGCCTTTTCCGATACCGAGGCTACGGATAAGATCGTAACAAGGCAGTGCCGTTTAAATCATTTGGAATATGACAGTGATGCGGAATATATACGGGCAGCTTTTAAAGGGCTCTTACAGGCGGTTATTGTATATGGAACACTGGGGATGGTCGTGCTCTTTTTGTATCTGTTTATCTATTTGTGTGTGCTTAGGGAAGAGGCTTTAAGAAAGGCAGAAAAGCAGAAATCGCTCGTGCATCTGGGGATGCCTTCTGGACAGATAAAAAAGCAGGCGTTTCGAAACGGAATCAGGGAGTATGCGTTCCTTTTTCCGGGAATCCTTGTATTTTATCTGCTGCAGGCAGCAAAAAAATCAGAAGAATGGAGCATGGAGGAAGGAGAAACCGTGGCAATCTACAGTCGCTTTTTTCATAAGCAGATTTATGAGCTGACAGAGAAAAAATATGTTTTTTATCAGGTGCTTGATACGGTAAATCCGGCAGTCTTAGGAATGGTATCCGGGATACTGCTCTGTGTGCTGCTTTTGCTTTATTATGCAAATCAAAACAGACCGTGAATAAAAAGTGATGTGTGAGTTATTTTACAATAGTTCTTAATGTAATGACAGCCAGCAGCAAGTTAAGAAACGGAAGGAGATATAGAATGGAAAAAATTGTATTAAAGGCTGAAAATATTTCAAAAACGTATCAGGGAAAGGTGCCGGTTCCGGCACTAAAGCCGTGTAATCTGAGCTTTCAGAAGGGAGAATTCTGTGCGGTGATCGGGAAGAGCGGTTCCGGAAAATCTACACTTTTAAGGATCCTTGCAACGCTTGACAGCTCTGACAGTGGAAAGCTTTTTATTGAAGGAGAGAATGTCGGAAGCTTTAAGGAGGCAGAGCTTGCAAGGCTCAGAAGGAGAAAAATCGGATTTATCTATCAGGACTATAATCTGTTTCCGGAATATACGGCATATGAAAATATTATT
Source organism: uncultured Lachnospiraceae bacterium (assembly GCA_902795705.1). Taxonomy (GTDB): domain Bacteria; phylum Bacillota; class Clostridia; order Lachnospirales; family Lachnospiraceae; genus Butyribacter. Next base: position 4,512 of record CADBMH010000028.1, read on the forward strand.
TTGCCGATTCATTTAGACGGAAGGAGAGAGGATGAGGGGAAAATTTCAGAGCTTATGGAAACTCTGGGTATCCTTTCCTGTAAGGAGAAATTTCCGCATGAGATGTCGGGAGGAGAGAAGCAGAGAACAGCAATCGCAAGGGCATTAGCGGTAGAACCGGCGGTGATACTGGCAGATGAACCGACCGGAAATTTAGATGCGGAAAATGCGGAAAAAATTGCAGGGCTTTTAAGGACCGCTTCGGAAATTTATGAGCAGACGATCGTTATGGTGACACATGATGCGCAGATGGCGGAGTATGCCGACAGGCTCATTAAGATCAGGGACGGGGTGATTGAGGAATGAAGGGGGAGCAGGGGAAAGCCTGCTTTTGATTAAGAAGATGTATGAAA
>CADBMH010000029.1 GCA_902795705.1 uncultured Lachnospiraceae bacterium
ATATAAGCTGACGCTGAGTCCGGCAGAAAAGCTGAAACCCTCTCTTTTGCATGCGAAGGTGGGGGCAGTGTATGCAAGAGAGTTTTATGAGGTGGAGGATGAAGATGTTTTGTCAGCTATCCGGTGGCATACAACAGGAAAACCGAGTATGTCTGATCTGGACAAAATCATATTTATTGCAGATTATATTGAGCCGGAGCGAAAGATTTTGCCAAGAATGCAGGAGATTCGGGAGATGGCATTCACAGATCTTGACAAAACCATGTACCTGATTTTGGACAACATGATTTCGTATCTGGAGGAGACAGAAAAGGAAAATAAAAAATCGATTGATTCCTATACTGTGGATGCATATGATTTTTATAAGGATATGATGGAGCGAAAAGGTGGAATTTAAGAAGATGGAGGGTTTATGATGGATTCGAAGAAAATGGCACTTACTGCATACCGGGCATTGGATGAGAAAAAGGGCGAGGATATTAAAATTATTGATATATCCGAAATATCGGTCATGGCGGATTATTTTCTGATCGCACATGGAAATAATACACCACAGATCCAGGCATTGTGTGATAATGTTGAGGAAAAGATGCATCTTGCGGGAACGCCTGTGAAGCGGATTGAGGGAAACCGCGACAGCAACTGGATTCTTCTGGACTTCGGAGATATTGTGGTTCATGTTTTCAATCAGGAGGACAGGCTGTTTTATGATCTGGAGCGCATTTGGAGCGATGGAAAGATACTGCACCCGGAGGCGTTAGAGGAATAAGCGGTTCACAGCATAAGGTTTTCAGACAGTCTGGCATGGGACAAGAAGGCTGCATAAAACAGGAAAACGGTATAGGGAGGAAAAAAAGTGAAGAACAGAAGAATCGGGATTGCAACAAAAGTGTTTATCATTGTTATGGTGCTTTTAGTGGTTTCTGATTTTGTGCTGGGAGTTAGTATTTATAGAAATATGGGTAATACCATGAAAAGCCAGCTAAAGGAAAATGCGATGCATCTGGCAGAGTGTGCAGCGCAGACTTTAGATGGGAAAGCCTTTGATGCGCTTCGGACAAAGGGCTCTGACAGTGAGGAGTTTCAGGAAATCTATGATTCTCTGACTGTGTTTCTGGAAAGCGGAGGTTTGGAATATGTCTATTCTATTCGTATGCGCGATGCTGGAAGCGCGGAGTATGTCGTAGATCCTGATCCGGAGGAGCCAACGGAAATCGGAGAGGATTTTGATGAAGAGCCTGCGATGGAGGAGGCTTTTCAGGGAAAGACAACGGTAGCGGATGAAATTACGGTGGATGAATGGGGAGAGCATCTGACGGCATATAGTCCGATTTATTTGGACAAAAAAGTCGTAGGACTTGTGGGAGTTGATATCAGCGCAAGTCAGATCAGCGAGCAGACGGGAAGGATTGCAAAGATTATTTTTCTGGTTTGTATCATTGTGCTTGTAATCGGTCTTTGCATCATGTTTATTTTAGGAAAAATTCTGCGTGTCAATTTTTCTATGTTAAACAATAAGGTCATTGATCTGACGATGGGAAACGGGGATTTAACGAAACAGATTGATATCAGTACCGGAGATGAGATTGAGACGATTGCCGGAAATGTCAATAATCTTTTGACTTACATGAGAAATATTATGCGAAATATCGCAGATAATTCGAATGAGCTGCAAAAGGTTTCCAAGACGATTGCAGGAAGTCTGACACAGGTAGAGGGCTCTTCTTCTGAAATTTCCGGCTCCATTGAGGGAATCAGCAGTACCATGCAGGAGACAGCGGCATCCATGAACCAGATCAATGATAAGATGATCATGATCACGGCGGCGGTGGATAACATGGTCAATGAAATCGACGAGGGATTAAAGAGTACGGCAAAGATCAAGGAGGATGGCATCCAGACGGAAAAAGAGGCAGACAGTACCAAAAGGGATGTAGAAGCACAGGTACATATGATGGAGGAACAGCTTCAGGATAAGATTGAAAAATCAAAAGCAGTGGAGCAGATCAATGTTTTAACAGAAAATATCATCAGTATTACTTCGCAGACAAATCTGTTATCCCTAAATGCCAGTATAGAAGCGGCAAGAGCCGGTGATGCGGGACGGGGATTTGCTGTGGTTGCACATGAAATCGGACAGCTTGCAGAGGATTCTGCCAAGGCTGCCTCTGAAATCCGGCGTATATCGGAAGAGGTTGTAAGGGCAGTGAATGATTTAGCCGATGAAGCGAAGGAGATGATCGTATTTGTCGGAAACACGGCAATGGATGGATATGATCAGCTTTTATCGAGCAGTCAGAACTACATTGAAAATACAGAACATTTTAATCAGATGATTCATGACTTTTCTTCTATTGGAGAAGATATCTATGCCAATATTGATTATATTAAAAATTCTACTAATGAGGTCAATCAGGCGATTGAAGATACTGCCCAGAGTTTATATGAGATGGCAGATAAATCGGTACAGATGACCGATCATATGAAGGAAATCGAGGGACAGGCAGGAGTCAGCAGTGAAGTGGCAGATGCTTTGTATACAGAGGTTGATAAATTTAAGTTAGAATAAATAAATATTTGTGTGCATTTTTGCCCACCAAATAAGACGAATGGTTGTGCTACAATTCCCCTAGTGAGTTACATGACAGGGGGAAGAAACGGTATGGATATGGATACGGATGAGCTTTTGAATACACTCAAGGATGAAAATATCGAAAAATTTCCAAAGGAGCTTTTTGAAGATATAAAGGTAGATGCGGTGAAATACCTGAACGATCTTCTGAAAGCGCATAATGTGACGGTAAAGGAATTGATTCCGAAGCTTGATTATGACAGATCGTATATTTATCAGATGTTTAACGGAACGCGTACTCCGACGCGGGTTTTTGTCCTGCGTCTGGCGGTTCTTTTGCGGTTGGATTATAATGAAACCCAGAAGCTTTTGTTCGTTACGGGAAATACACTTTTGTATCCGAAAATCCAGTTTGATGCAGTTATGATCTATTCGCTGGAGAGACATCTTTCTGAGCAGGAGATCGAGGAGCTTCTAAAGGAAAATCATGAGAAGTCTTTGTTTTGGTAGGGTATCATTATACGGAAAATGCTCCGGTGTGAATGGAGGGCAGTATGATGGAAGATACATATACCGAAAAGGGAACAGGAAAAAGCTATCAGGCAGATAAGGGAGAAGCCCTGCCTTTAACAATAACAGAGCGGTTTCAGGTGGAAAGTCTGCTTCACGAGAGCGAGAGAACGAAGACCTGGCGGATCAGAAAAAAGGACAATGGAAAAAGATATATCGTAAAGGTACGTCCTGTTTCCGAAAGGGGACAGACAGAGCGGGAAGAGGAGATTTTACAGCTCTTAGAGGAAAACGGGATAGCAGCTCCAAGGTTTTTTGAAACGATCCATACAGAGGAGGAGAGTTTTTTCATCAGGGAATATATTGAGGGAGAGACTTTGGAAGAATATGAGGAAAGGCGCGGTGGCTTTTCGGAAACGGAGCTGATCAGCATCGGTATGATGATTCTGGAAAAGCTTCGTATTCTCCATGAGCTTCCGAATCCCGTGATCCACAGGGATATCAAGCCGAAGAATATTTTGCTTACCGGTGAGCCGGATTCTGCGATGGAAC
>CADBMH010000030.1 GCA_902795705.1 uncultured Lachnospiraceae bacterium
CCCGGTATAGAGAAATCAGATACTCCTTCGGAAGATCTTCGCATGCAATACAGCAGATATTTTGACTTTCTTCCCCCCTCCGGTAGATGACACCCATGCCATAAAAGGCATAGTCCCTCTGAATCTCCTCTTTATCCACAGAAAGAGACAACTCGTTTTCATCAAAGACAAGACTGATCTGTTCCTCCTTTGGTTTCTTTGCTTTCTTTTTAACAGCCCCCTCATTCATCCAGGTATCTCCCCAAAAAGATATCCCGATCACATCCGGCTTATCCTTTTTTATCTGTACCATAAACTGCTCTGTCTCTTTTTTCGTATAGGCAGCATGAAACTCTATATCGGATGCCGATGCCTTTAAAAGCAGCTCCGGTGAAAACCTCTTTTCCAATGATTTGAGCTCTAGCCGATGGATCTGCTCATAGGCCTCCTCTGTAAAAATATCTTTACATTTTGCCCGTTCCCATTCAAAGTCAATCTCACAATCCGTCTTGATTGTTGCCAGCTCTTTGCTTAAAAACGCAAGCTCCCTGTGCTCCTCTAAAAGTCCTCTGATCCGTTTCGGCTCAACCTCCTCTAAACGCTCATAGGTCTCCTCCACCGAATGAAATTGATCTAAAAGCTTTTGCGCTGTTTTCTCCCCGACTCCCGGCACACCCGGGATATTATCCGAACTGTCTCCCATCAGCCCTTTCATATCAATGACCTGCTTTGGAGTAATTCCGTATTTTTCCTTTACCTCCTCAGCATGATAATCTTCAATCTCCGTTCCTCCACGCTTCGTCTTGGGAATACGTACCAAAATCCGGTCCGTAGCAAGCTGCAGAAGATCTCTGTCACCGGAAACCACTGTCACCTGTTTTTCTTCCCTCTCCCCTCTTACAGCCAATGTCCCCAAAATATCATCTGCTTCAATCCCTGCCTGTGTGATCACAGGTATCTTCATGGCTTCAAGAAGTTCTTTCAGAACAGGCACCTGTTCTCTTAGCTCCGCAGGCATCGGTTTTCTTGTTCCTTTATATTCCTGATACCTTTTATGCCGGAAAGTTGGCTCCTTTCGGTCAAAGGCAACCGCCAGATAATCCGGTTTTTCTTCCTCTATGATCTTAAACATGATGTTTAAAAAGCCATAGATACCGTTCGTATGAAATCCTTCCGAATTTGTCAGATCCGGTACCCCGTAAAAAGCCCTGTGGATAATACTATGCCCGTCAATCAATACTAATTTTTCACTCATAATGACTCCAATCGCTCCCCTGTCCTGATATCAAACCTGCTCACATATACTCTGCAAGCCTATAAATTTCAACCCACACATCCGATCAGTTCCTTGATATCCTTCACACCATTTTCCTTCATAAATGCTTCGACTCCCTTAATCACATCTATTGTCGCCATCGGATTATGAAAATTCGCTGTTCCGACTGCCACCATCGTCGCACCTGCCATCAGAAATTCCAGCGCATCTTCTGCATTACTGATACCACCCATGCCAAGCACCGGTATTTTCACAGCATGTGCTGTCTGATATACCATTCGTACCGCAACCGGTTTTACCGCCGGACCGCTCATTCCTCCGGTCTTATTTGCTAAAGCAAATGTACGCTTATTAATATCAATCTTCATTCCGGTCAATGTATTGATCAAAGAAACCGCATCCGCACCCCCGGCCTCTGCGGCTCTTGCCATCTCTGTAATATCCGTCACATTCGGACTCAGCTTCATCATTACCGGCTGCCTTGCTTTCTCCTTGATCCTTCTTGTGATCTGCTCGACCAATTTAGGATCCTGTCCAAAAGCAATTCCGCCTGCCTTCACATTCGGACAGGAAATATTAATCTCTAAAAGTGCAATATCTTCTTCTGCAAGCCGCTCGACCACCTCAATGTACTCCTCCGGCGTTTTTCCGCATACATTGACAATGATATTTGTATCGTACTGCTTGAGAAAAGGAATGTCCCTTTTTACGAACAGATCAATACCAGGATTCTGTAACCCGATCGCATTGAGCATCCCACCATATGTTTCGCAAATTCTCGGTGTCGGATTGCCCTCCCATGGGACACTGGCAACTCCCTTCGTTGTCACCGCACCTAATTGATTCAAATCGACAAACTCATCATATTCTGCTCCTGAGCCAAAGGTTCCGGAAGCTGTTGTCACCGGATTTTTCATCAAAATTCCTGCAAAATCCACTGAAAGATTTCTCTCACTGCCCATATATAAAATCTTCCTTTCTATTGTTCCTTTTTTCTTTTTTAAAACATCAAATTTCTATTTCTAAAGCATCAAAAACCGGTCCATCCTTGCATACCCGCTTATTACACACATTGCTATGTGCATCCTTTTCCCCGGATTGGCACACACAGGCTAAGCATGCCCCGATTCCACACGCCATTTTCTCCTCCATGGAAAGTTCGGCCGGAATTTTGTTTTCCACGGCAAATGCCTTCACTCCCCGCAGCATTGGAAGAGGACCGCAGGCATAAATTGTATCTGCATGAACCGCATGTGCAATAATCGCATCAATGACATTCCCCTTTGTTCCCACGCTGCCATCCTCCGTAGATACATAAATTTCGGCATACGGTTCAAATTCCTCTTTTAAAAATAAATCACTATCCCGGTATCCTAACACTACCTTTACCTGTTTTCCTGCATCTGAAAGTACCTTCGCAAGCTCTAACATCGGCGGAATACCAATCCCGCCCCCGATCAGTAAAGCCGTTCCATCCTGAATGGTAAAACCATTCCCAAGCGGTCCCATAACATCAATATTCTCACCTTCCGTCAAAGCGGAAAACTCCTCTGTTCCCTTTCCCGCAATGCGATATACGATCCGAATCCTTCTTTCCTCCCTGTCGATTTCACAAATACTGATCGGCCTTGGAAGAAGTCTGCTCCCATCCTTTGAGTAAAGAGAGAGGAACTGTCCCGGTACAGCTTCTGAAGCGATATTTTCCTGCTCCTGAAAGGAGAGCCACATACTGTAAATTCCATCAGAAATCTTTTCCTGACGGAATACCTGCGCTGTTGTCTTAATCTTTGCCATAATACACCCTTTCTATAATACCCCGTTAATATCCGCGATCATGTCCTCTACTGCCTGTCTGGAAGCATCTGCATAGTTCTTTTCACCAAATTTTGCATATTCCTCCTTTTTATATGCAGCAATGATCCCTCTTGAAGAATTTACGATCGCACCTAATCCATCTTCATTAAAATAATCCACCAGGTCCTTTGCCGTGCCTCCCTGTGCTCCATATCCCGGCACTAAAATATAAGTATTCGGCATTAACTTCCGAAGGATCTTACCCTGCTCCGGATAGGTTGCACCGATCACACATCCGACATTACTGTATTTTGTTCCCATGCATGCCTCGCCCCACTCTACTACCTTTCTTGCCACAAGCTCGTAGACCGGAGTTCCATCCACTTTCTGATCCTGAAATTCGCCACTGGATGGATTGGAGGTTTTTACTAATACAAAAATCCCCTTATCCTGCTCCTTACAGACATCTACAAACGGTTTCACTCCATCTGTCCCCAAATACGGATTCACTGTTACAAAATCCTCATCAAATCCGGAGAAACTACTGTTTCCAACTGTAACTTTTCCTAAATGTCCCACCGCATATGCTGCTGAAGTGGAACCAATATCCCCGCGTTTAATATCACCGATCACCACAAGCCCCTTCTCCTTACAGTAATCCACTGTTTTCTTAAAAGTGACCATTCCCGGGATTCCAAACTGCTCATACATTGCCACCTGTGGCTTTACCGCCGGAATCAGGTCAAAGGTTGCATCAACAATCCCCTTATTAAACTGCCAGATTGCCTCAGCGGCTCCTTCCAAAGTTTCTCCATATTCTTCAAATGCCTTTTTCTGTAGCATTTCCGGTACATATCCAAGCATCGGATCCAGCCCGACTACGATCGGAGCCTTTTTTTCCTCAATTTTCTTAATCAGTGTATCTATCATTCTTTTTTCCCCTTTCCAAGATTTATTTCCCAAAATACCTGCTCTATTATGAAAATGAAGCACTATAGACAAGTTCTCCGTCTACAATGGTCTGAAGCACCCTGCCATATACTTTTTTCCCTGCAAAAGGTGTATTTTTCCCCTTAGAAACAAACTCTGCAGGATCAATTTCATATGGTGTTTCCACATCGACAATAATGATATCCGCAGGCTTACCGATTCCAAGAGTTCCCCTGTCTATTCCAAGTATCTTCGCCGGATTCAAACTCATCTTTTCCACAAGCTTTGACATCGTCAGATAACCGCCCCTGACAAGCTCTGTATAGCTGAGCGCAAACGAAGTTTCCAACCCGACAATCCCAAACGGAGCCTTTAACATGGATTGATTCTTTTCCTCTGCTCCATGCGGCGCATGATCCGTTGAAATCACATCAATAATATCTTCACGCAGTCCTTCCTTTAATGCCTGCACATCCTTTTTACTTCTAAGAGGAGGATTCATTTTAAACCTGCCATGGTCCTCTGTAATCTCCTCATCAGTCATCGTAAAATGATGCGGACACACCTCGCCGGTCACGGTAAGCTTCTGTTCCTTTGCCATTTTTATCAGCGCTACACTGTCTGCTGTAGAACAATGACACAAATGAAGGCGGTTTCCCACCTCCTTTGACATCAAAATATCCCTGGCGACAATCACATCCTCCACCGCATTGGTAATCCCCGGCAGATGAAGCTCCTCTGCCCTTTTCCCGGCATTCATCACACCACCGTCAACTAAATTTTTATCTTCGCAATGGGAAAACATCGGAAGGTTATTTTTTTTCGCCTCCTCCAGTCCATGGCGAAATACCAGCGTATCCATTACTGATTTTCCGTCTTCGCTAAGAGCCACAATCCCTGCCTCTTTCATTCCGGCAATATCAGCAAGCTCCTTTCCCTCCTGTCCCACAGTAACCGCTCCGATCGGCAGAACATGGACAGGCGCTTTTTCTGCCCTTTTCAAAAGATCCATTACGCGCTCTGCACTATCAATGACAGGACTTGTATTTGGCATCGGACAGATCGTCGTTACACCCCCACAAGCTGCTGCTGCCGTTCCTGTTTCAATCGTTTCCTTATATTCAAATCCCGGTTCTCTTAAGTGGACATGCAGATCAATAATTCCCGGCAAAACATATTTTCCCTCTGCATGAATCACCTCTGCTCCATTCACCGGAATTTCTTCTCCGACTTCTTTAATCACACCATCTGCAAGTAAAAGGTCGTTTATCTTTTCTACTCCATTCGCAGGATCAATCACCGTACCACCTTTGATCAACAGCACTTTTATCCCTCCTTTATATATGGAAAAAGCATCCGTCCCTACCATGGACAGATGCTGCTACTCTTCATATACTAAAATGCAGAATACAGATCAGCCTTTTCCAGATCATCTAACATACGCTGATTATGAATATAATCCGGAAAGTCTTCCGGCTCGATCCACTTGGCATCATGCAGATCTTCCGGAATCACCACATCATCTTCCTCCATATCGGTCAGACATAAATAAGTGAGTCCAAGATTGCAGACAGGTCCCATCATAAAAGTCCATGTATATAAAATCCGGTCAATTACAACATTTAACCCCGTCTGCTCCTGAATTGTGCGAATCACCGCATTATCCGGAGACTCACCAAATTCCGCTTCCCCATCAATGAACTCCCACTGATAGGGCTCAACAATATTATCGTCATACCATTTTTCTACTAAAAGAAACCGGTCACCCCTGCGCACAATTCCTTTTACCAAAATACGATATCTGTTTTCTTCCATCTCTGCCTCCATTCTAAAAATTGATTTCATTCCATGATTAATCTTCTGTCCTCTTTAAAAGCTGCCTGATATCTTTTATACTAGTCCTTCGCAGTAATATACTTCTTTGCAGTCAAAAGTTCTGCAGTCAAAAGTGCACCGCCTGCAGCACCACGGACTGTATTATGAGAAAGTCCGACAAATTTATAATCAAAAATCACATCTTCTCTCAATCTTCCCATCGAAACACCAAATCCGTTTTCATAATCCACATCCAAAGAAACCTGTGGGCGATCATCTTCTTCCAAATACCTGATGAACTGCTTTGGCGCACTTGGAAGCTCTAACTCCTGCGGCAGCCCGGAAAACTCTTTCCATGCTTTCAAAATCTGCTCCTTCGTTGGTTTCTTTCCTTCTTCAAAAGACACAAAAACAGCTGCCGTATGTCCATCCAGAACCGGTACACGGATACACTGTGTCGTAATAACCGGTCCCTCTGCAGGTACGATCTCACCATTTTCTACATGTCCCCAAATACGGAGAGGCTCTTTTTCACTCTTTTCCTCCTCTCCGCCAATAAACGGAATAATATTGTGCTCCATTTCCGGCCAATCCTTAAAAGTCTTTCCCGCACCGGAAATCGCCTGATAGGTAGTAGCCACAACCTTTTCCGGCATAAAACCCGCCCGCATCAGCGCTGTTAATGCCGGTGTATAGCTCTGAATTGAGCAGTTTGGCTTTACAGCGATAAAACCTCTCGTTGTTCCAAGTCTCTTCTTCTGTGCAGCAATCACTTCAAAATGCTCCGGATTCAGCTCCGGAACGACCATCGGCACATCCGGTGTCCAGCGGTGTGCACTGTTATTTGAAACAACAGGTATTTCTGCCTTTGCATATTCTTCTTCTATAGCACGGATTTCATCCTTTGTCATATCCACAGCACTAAAGACGAAATCCACCTGCTCTGCAACTTCTTTTACAGCACGAACATCCTGTACAATAATCTTTTTTACAGCTTCAGGCATCGGCTTTGTCATTTTCCAACGACCGTCGATCGCCTCCTCATAAGTCTTTCCCGCACTTCTGGGACTTGCTGCAATTGCAGTCACCTCATACCAAGGGTGTCCCTCTAATAAAGAAATAAATCTCTGTCCTACCATTCCGGTACCTCCAAGGATACCGACTCTAAGCTTTTTATCCATGTCTGCCTCCATACACTAAACTATTTTATACGATTTTACACTATTCTTTCCTATAAGTCAAAATTTAATTTCTTTCATTCATTCATTAACTTTTACCTTACACGTTCCGCTCTTCTTTCCGCATGTAACGGTGATCGTTGCACTGCCGGCCTTTTTCGCCGTTATTTTACCGGACTTATTTACCGCAGCAACCTTTGCATTGGAGCTTTTAAAGGTCAGCTGCTTTTTTGCTGCCTTCTTCGCTGCAGCAGTATTCGGAGACACCGTAAGCGTTGCTTTTAATGAAGCACTTTTTCCTTTCTTCAAAGTCAGACTTTTTTTATTCAATATAAGCTTTTTTACAGTATAAACCGTACCCTTTGTTCCGCTTACCGTAATATGATTGATTGCAGCCTCACCGCTCGTACTATTATTATACAGTAATGCTCCCTCCAAAGAAACCATAGAATACACCACGATACGCACCTTGACCTGACCTTGGTTCAGGGCTGCGGCAGGCAATGCAGCCGAAATCTTCTGCATCTTTTTATTATCCTTTAATGTAATTTCCGAGCCGGAGATTTTTTTAAAGGTATTCGAATTTCCCACTGCATAGCTGAGTTGATAGCTTTTAGGACCTTTTTTCGTCGCTCCCACATAAGCCGAAAAATTTACGGCATTATATCCCTTGGTCGAAAACTGCATTTCAAAATACGGTTTTGTTCCGGACTTCCATGGATTCTTTTTGCCTGCAGTCATAGCAGGCTGCTTCACTTTTTTCGTACCGTAGCTGTAATTATCCTTTGACCATTCCAGCTTTCTTTTGCTGCTGCCATCAATAGACGCATAAAGCTTTGCACTTCCGGTAGAAAAATTATAACCATCCTTTTTCGATCCATATTTCGTCTTTTTTAAAGTCAGATCGGTCACATTCCCTTTCGTTTCCGTGTCTGCAGCCAGAGAGGAATAAGTATAATGCAGCGCAGCAATCGTCTGATTCGCCGCTTCCGCTTTATTTACATTTCCGGCTCCAAGTCCGGAAATCACAACAGAAAATCCTAAATATAATGCCAGCATCTTTTTCTTCATAAGCTTTCTCCCTTCTTTTCCAATTTATAACTGTTCCGGATTTTCCGGTATATTTCCACATTGAATATTCAAATTTCCGTTTCTACACCGGAGTTCATCAATAAATTCCTTTTCCTCTTTTGAATTTTTCAACTGAATCTGATAAAACAACTGATACATACTTCCCATATTAACAGTTTTTACTAATGTTCTCTCATAAGATTTCAGATATTTTTCAAAAATGTCTTCAAATACATCTGTATAGTCTAAATCCTCGTGAATCGTAATCCTGAGAGATTTTTCCTGCTCACTTTTCGTGCGCCATGGTGTACAGTTGATAACAACCATGACAAGACAGGTAAAAATGGTAATTGCCGCCGCATATGTAAGGTATCCCATGCCACAGGCAAGACCGATCACCATTGCAAAGAAAATACTGCTGATATCCCTGCTGTTCCCGGGAATCGAGCGAAACCTGATCAGGCTGAAGGCACCGAGGATTGCCACTCCTGTCCCCAGATTTCCATTTACCAGCATGATGATCGTCTGTACCAAAACCGGTACTACAACCAATGTTCCCACAAAACCTCTGCTTGTCCTTCCCCTGACACTCAAATAATATACAACTGCGATCAGAATTCCCATTGCGAGTGCCGCACCGACACAAAGACCTGCAGAGCGCAGAGTAAGTGTACTTTCCGCAGTATTTAAAATACTTTTGAACATACTCTTTCTTCCTTTCCTTTTATCTATGACATAACCGCTTAACCCGGCATGATTTTATTTTTCACTCTTATTGTCCATGCTTTTTGAACATAATCAACCTGCAGAATGAATCTTGTTTTGATAGACTATTCCGTATTTCGA
>CADBMH010000031.1 GCA_902795705.1 uncultured Lachnospiraceae bacterium
AAGAAATACGGTCAGGAAATGACGAAAGAAGAAATCGAATTTGTGATAAACGGATATACGAAAGGGGAGATTCCGGATTACCAGATGTCGGCATGGCTGATGGCGGTATATTATCAGGGAATGACGGATGGAGAGCTGGTAGCGATGACAGACTGTATGGCGCGCTCCGGTGATATGGTCGATCTTTCGAAAATTTCCGGGATAAAGGTGGATAAACACAGCACAGGCGGAGTCGGTGATAAGACGACACTGGTTGTGGCGCCGCTTGTGGCTGCCTGTGGCGGCAGGGTGGCAAAGATGAGTGGCAGAGGACTTGGCTTTACCGGAGGAACGATTGATAAACTGGAGTCCATACCGGGGTTTCAGACTGCGATTACAGAGGAACGTTTTTTTGAAATTGTAAATAAGTTAGGTGTGTCTGTAATGGGACAGTCCGAAAATATTGCCACTGCAGACAAGAAAATCTATGCCCTTCGGGATGTGACGGCTACGGTTGACAGCATTCCGCTGATTGCGGCATCGATCATGAGTAAAAAGCTTGCAGCAGGCAGCGATAAGATTGTTTTGGATGTGACCGTGGGAAGCGGCGCTTTTATGAAAAAGAAAGAGGATGCAATTACACTGGCAGAAAAAATGGTGGCAATCGGGGAAGGAGCAGGCAGGGAGACTGTTGCAATCCTTACAAATATGGATGTACCACTGGGTGTTAGTGTGGGGAATGACATTGAAATCCTGGAGGCAATCGAGACCTTAAATGGCGGAGGACCGGAGGATTTCAGGATAATCTGCGAGGTTTTTGCGACAGAGATGTTAGTGCTCAGTGGGATTGCAGACGAGGAGGAAAGTAAAAGGCTGGTAAAACAGGCAATCAAGGAAAAGAAAGCCCTGGAACGTTTTGCGGAAATGGTCAGGGAACAGGGCGGAGATGAAAGCTATATCTATCATCCGGAGAAGTTTATTCCGGCATCTGCTTCTAAGGATTTTATCGCATGGGAGGATGGTTATATCGCTTCCATGGATACGGAGCTATGCGGAAAAACCGCAGTTATTCTCGGAGCGGGCAGGGCGACAAAGGAGAGTGAGATTGATTCAAGGGCGGGCATCCGTTTTTATAAAAAGACCGGGGAATATGTGAAAAAAGGTGATGTTTTGGCAACTTTTTATGCTTCGGATGAGAAGAAGCTTGACGAAGCAGCTTCGTATCTGAAAAAAGGATATACCTTTTCCGGAGAAAAGCCTGCCGTACAGAAGGAAATCATTGCAAAGGTAACAAAGGATGGAGTTTATTCTGTATGATATGATTTCTGGCTGGTTTGAAGCAGCTCCCGGTTGGTGTAGATATCCGTGATCATGTCGGAATCTTCGGAGAGATTTGTCTGACTTTTGATTCCCGGCAGCAGGGAGGTGCTTAGAAAGGTTCCATTTTTTTGATACATCGCTATGACGCTGTTTGGATAGGAGTCCGCTGTTCTTATCAGGGACTGGCTGATCCGGATATCTGTTTCCGGCAGAATAATTCCTGTTTCCGGATTCTTTTCCGCAGGCAGTACGGAATCAGGTGCGGCAGAAAAGGTACAGGAGCAATTTGCAAGAGGAGGTGCAGCGAGTGCCTCCTCTTTTGTCGGATAGAGGTCTGACACAGCCGGTGTAATATTGTCCGGAGAAATAGAAAGGTCTGCACGCTCCGGCAGAAGCAGATAATCTTTTGCAGAGAATAGACCGGAGCAGACAAGAGGAGCGGTAAACAAGTCTGCGGAGGTTTCAGAAAAGCTTTCCGGGGATATGGTATCCATATAAAAAAGTGAACCATCAATCCGTCGGTATAGCTTCAGTGAAATTCCGTATAAGATTTCACCCGGGGAAAGCATTGTACCGGCAGATTGTGCCGAATAGTATAAAAGGATTCTCGAATAAAATATTTTTCTAACCGGGATCGTAACAGGTTGTATCAAGCCGTTTTTCACGGTGATTTTCACGAAATCCGAGGAAAAGGCTTCGTTTTCGCTTGTTCCGCGGAGAAGTAAATAGTAAGTGCCGTCCGCAAGATAAATCGGCAGGGATGACTCTGAAGGGGAAAATGAGGTTTGGATTACTGGTGCTTTTTGAAATGGTTGATAAACAGAAAGGGAAAACGATTCTATAGGTGTTTCCGCCTCTGTCTGTAGCTTTAGTCCTGTGGTGTTTAATTCCTGCTGTTCCTTCAAACAGAACTTAAAATCAAGATGATTTGTATAGAAGTATGCAGGCGAAAAGGTTAAGCTATCCGGCTGGAAGCCCGGTTTTCCGTGCTCTGGCTCTTTGGTTACATATAAGGTATAGGTTTCCTTCCACGAAAAGCTTTCCGGTAATGCAGGAATTTTCCAGTCTGCAAAAGCTGATTCTGCAGTGAAGGAGAGTGTGAGGGAATGATTCTTTTCAACTGTGGACAGATAAATTTTCTCACCACAGGAAAGATATTCGGAATCCGTTTCGCTTAAATATGCAGAACCTTCCTCATCTGTTTCTGCATAAAAGCCTGCATCTTTTGAGAAAAAATAAAAGAGATTTCCTGTATTTTTAATATTTTTATTATTTATCAGGAAGATTTTTGCGGAGGAAATCGGGTTTTTTTCATGATCGGTTACAGTAACATGGATGGAATGTGCTGTATCATTCATTGGTTTTAAGATAAAGTTTTCACAAATGGTTCCTTTCTGTGAAATGATGGGAGTTTGTATATGTTCTGTCAGGTAGTTTGTCTTAAAGACAGACAGTGAGATTGGAGCTTCTGTCAGATGAATTTGATAAAATCCATGAATGTCGCTATATACTGTTTTTTTCCCATTCTTTGTCCGGCAGTCAATCAGGGCATTTTCGACGGGTGTTCCGTTCGCATGCAGGACAAAGCCGGATATCGTATTTTTTTGCAGGCGTTCCTCATAGGAAATTTTTAACTTTTTGGCGAAGGAAGTCGAGCGGATGAAATAAGTTCCGTTCATGGAGCCGTTTCCCGGACACAGAGCTCTTGCACTTTTCTTATCGAGTAGATAAGTGATTTTTTTCCCGTCCGCAGAGAGGGAAGAAAAATGTGCGGTTAAAGAGGTAGCTGACTGATTTTTATAAGTCAAAGTCAATGTGCTTTTGGTTACTTCTTTTTTTAGGAGGATTCGGCTGGAGGATAAAACAATAGAAAAATTCCAGGGATTTATAGGCTTTTTTACGGAAAAGGATGCATTTTGCAAATAATGATTTTTGGGAAGAATCGTAATCTTTTTTTTCAGGTAAATATGCTTTTTTCCTGTCCGGTCGTATATATTTGCTTTTATGACTGTCTTTCCGGCTTTTTTCGCATGTAATAAGCCGGCTTTTTTAGCGATTACTGCGATGCTTTTCCTGCTGGAGGAGAAGGAAACGGAGGCATTTCCAGGCAGATTTTTTATACGGATCTGTGCCTTGTCTCCAACAGAAAGCTTCCCCGGCAGAGAAGAAAATGCGGGCTTTTTGGCTGCAATTGCAGGTTCCCCGCACTGCATCAGTAGTGCGGATAAGAACAGGGTGAAAAACATGAAAGATTTTTTAACGATAGCATATAATGTTTTTGGGTTTTTTAAAATTTTATAATGAAAATATGGGTTCATAAATGTCTCCTTTCTTTGAAGTTACCATTCACAGTCGTTTTTTGATTGGAAAATCAGCTAAAAAAGTATGTTACAGTCAGGGAGAGCAGTTTGTATTTCTGTCACCTGGGAAGCAGAGAGGTTTGTATTTGTTAAGATCAGATATTGCAGGGAGGTAAGCTTCTTTAGGGTATCATAGTGCCTAAGACTTTTTTGTCCTGCTAAATCCAGTATTTTTAAGTGGCTTAGTTTAGAAAGTTCAGACAGGTCGGATATCTTATTTTCCGAAAGATCCAGAATCTCCAGAGAGGAAAGTGCCGAAATTCCCTGCAATGAGCATAAATGATTTTGGTTTAGATAGAGCTCTTTCAGATGGGGAAAGCTAAGGAAGCTGCCCGGTCCGGTAAACAAATTTCCCTCTGCAAAAATCGTAAGAACCCGTTCGGGATTTGAAATTTTTTCTAAAAAGGAACTGTCTTTTTGATTTTGATGGGAGATATCAAGGACGGTTTGCATCGGAACCGGGTTTTCTGCCCTTTGTGTTGTTTCATTATTGGCTGGTGCCTGAGAAGTCTTTGCAGGGAAAGTACTGCCTGTAGTATCCGGCATCCCGGACAAATCTGCGGATGGTGTTTTTGTGTCGGTGTTCATGGATATATTTGCTGTGGGAGTGGCATATGTTTCCGGAATGGTCTGTTCTTTTGATATTTGAGTCTGGTCTACAACTGCTGCCGTATGATAAACCGAATATAAGAAGATCAGACCACAAAGAATCAAAACTCCATATAATGGAACTCTTCTATTATCTTTTGTTTGAATTATTTTAACAGGAAACTTCAGGTGTAAAAGAAATTTTTTTATTTTATCAGCATCCCAGAAGGGTTCCTGCTTAAAAAAAGTATGTTTCTCTTCTGTCTTTTTGAAGCGATTATCTGTCATCGGGAGTGTGTCATCAGCAAAGAATTCATGTTCCGAATCCGGTACATCTACGAGTGTATCGGCTGCGGAGATTTCATCATTTTCGACAAGTGGCTTCATATTTTTTATGATTTCAGAAAGAGTATCCGTTTTTATCGGAGGGCTTTCACATTCAGAAAGATAATCGTTTAAGATCTTTATGATTTCTTCTTTTTTAGGATATGCACCATAGCGGATCAAAATGGATAAAATCTTACAAAATCCGTAAATGTCGAAATGAATGCCCGGGTTTTCCGGGGCATGTACCGGGAAAAAGCCGGGAGTATAGCCTGTTTTTTTTGGTTTTTTTATAAAAGGAGTTTTCGTCTTTGATGAATCAAAAAGGACTGCCGAGGAAAAATCACCCAGTAAGAAATGACCTTCCTTTGTCATATAAATATTTCCCGGTGAAATATCAAAATGAAGCACAGAATGTTCATGCAGACAGAGTAGTGTACTGCCTAAATCCGATAACAGATTGCAGAGATATTTATTTTTGAAATCTCCTTTGCTCACTGCTTCTAAAAGAGTTGTCATGAGAGGATAGAGGAAAAAGACGGTATTCTTATCATGATATTCTATAGTAGGAAGCAAAAGCCCGGAGCAGCCGGTAGAAGAAAGCCGCTCATATAGATTTTTGTCATAATATTTTTGCGGAATGATTTTTAGTATGCAGTGTTTTTCCGGCAGCAGTGTTTCGTCTGCTGTCAGGGCAGTATTCTTCATAGAAGATTTTTGTTTTTTTTCTGAAGATTCCCTTCTGACAAGCTCGTAGATATTTCCGGATTCTTTGATGAAAAGGATTCGCGAAACAGAAAAATGTTCTTCTATTTCCTCCGGTAGTGCCAGATTTGATATTTTAATGTATTGCAACGGATTCTCCTTTCGATTTTGTAACCCGGACCAGGTAGGAGCTATGCAGATGCTTTTTCGTTTTGTGCTGCAGATAGACCAGGGCGATACCGGGAGCTTTTGTGGACAGGATTCCATTCCGGACCTCTGCAATTCCCGGATTCATGCTGATCCAGTGAAATTCTTTTTCGGCTGGCAGGAAGGTTGCTTTTTTCCCGTTTTGATAGATGATAAAGCTTAGTTTAATTTTTGTGTTTGATTCGATCCGGATAAAATGAGGTCTGCCGGTCAGCTCTGCGGGTTCTTTTTCAGGCTTTGTGATTATGGGTGCAGAGGGCTTCGCAGTTTGAGCAGGCGGTTTTCTTTTTTTTGTCTGACTTGTTGGCTTTTTATAAGTAGAGTTCGCTTTTTTGCCTGTTTCCGGTTTAGAAACCGACTTTGATTTATGTTGTGTGACAGGCTTTGGTGTCCGTTTTTTTCCGGTATCCGGATTTACCCCTTTTTTTAATAAAACATTGACAGAAGCAGAGGAGGTGGAATGGTTGTTTATGATAAGATAGATGGTCGCTTTGTCAGGTTTAGGGGTGAGAATAAAACCGTTTCCGGTTGCTTTTTTTTGAAAAGACAGAGAAGCCCCATCAGAAGCTTTCATGTGGATACGCAGAGTTTCTTTTGTTTTGCACGTGACGGAAAAATAGAAATTTCCCCTGCAAACCGCTTGAAAATACATGGTGTCATAGGCTTCTATTTTATTATGACAGGTTTTTTCGACAGGAAGCCGTAAAGAGGATGTGATCTGATTGTGCTCTTCCGAACAGGAAACAGCTTTTGCGTCGGAGCTTAAAAAAACAGGATCCATATGGAAAAAGCAGCAACAAAATATTAAAGCAAACATTCCTGTAAAAGTGAAAATTTTTTTTGATTTAACATGAAACGCAGAAAATCTTGTTTTTGAAATATTCCGGTTTGGTTTATACATCATGAGGAATCCTTTCCCCATTCCAACTCTTGCCCGTATTCTATAAAAATTTTTTCAAAAAAGCTATTGACAAAATGACAAAAAATATTCCATAAAAAATTTCCCAAAAAAGTAAAACTGCATAATTTTACAAATTATGGGGAAATTTTTTGTCGAAAGTAGAGAAATTGAAACAGAAAAATTATGAAATTCGCTGAAAATGAAAAATTTTTCTGCACAAAAAGTATTATAGTAATTATTTTGAATCACTATTCGATATAACTGGTAAAATGGTATCCGTATTGTTTAAAGAAACGCTCTGCAGCATGAATCGTGGTTCGTCTTGTGTGTTCTGTATTCGGATCCATATACACAACATCGGTCGGAGAGTATGCAGTGATCAGAACCGCCATATTGTTTTCCGTCATTGCGATGACTGGTTTCGAACCGCTGACGAAGTAAAGGATTTCATCTACTGTACAGCCGGTCAGATTGGCCGGGGTTTTCAAATGCTTTTTCAACATGGAGAGCGCAGACTTTCCCTTTAGTTCAGAGGCAGAAACCGATACTCCGGTGGATTCTAAAAGCATCTGTACACAGGCCTTTAATGTGGTGGTGCGCTCCTTTGGATAAGAGATGCCGGAAAGATCCTTGCTGATAAATTTGCCACCGCGTTCCCAGATGATATGAGATTTGTTGTCCATAACTGTTCCCATCTGCTCATCGGCTTCCTGAATTGCCTTTGCAATCGTTGTTGTAGATTCCGTAATACCGCCATTTGCATAGACATAGTATTTGGTCGTATTTTGAACCTCCTCATCGGAGAGATGAAGTGTGGTATTCTCTGTTACCATGATATGCTTTGTCGAGGTAATCTCCGGCATTTTTTCCAAAATAAATCCGGCAGGCAGTGCAAGATAGTATTCTGTCAATGCTTTCTGGGTGACACGGGTGGTTAATTTTACGGACTTGGTTTCTACCGTCTTTTGATTCATGATCGTATCCTCTGTTGACTCACGAAAATTGCCGTTCACCCTCTTTACACGGGACAGGCGGATGACATTATCAT
>CADBMH010000032.1 GCA_902795705.1 uncultured Lachnospiraceae bacterium
AGTTTGGAATAAAAGAAACTGATATAAACAGGTTGGCAGATCTATTAAATCTGAGGATTTAGTTATGCAAAAATAGAAAAGTTAAGGGGGTAGTGGACTCCTTTCAAATAATTATATAAATTATATAAAAAATACTTGACATTATATAAATTATATAATATAGTAGTTGTAAGGAGGTAATTATGAGGGGAAAAGAAGTTGTAAGTAAATTAAAAAAGATGGGATGGACAGTTGACAGGATTCATGGAAGCCATTACATCATGAAAAAGGGAAATCAAATTGAGACAATTCCCGTACATAACACTGACATACCGATCGGATTACTTCAAAGCATCAAAAAGAGGACGGGGCTTAAATAAGCCCCGGAATCGATTATTTGAAAGGAGAAAAGTTTTATGTTAAAAGTATATCCTGCAATCATTCACAAGGAAGACGGATATTGGGTTGAATTTCCGGATCTTGAGGGCTGCCAGACCTGTGGGGAAACACTGGAAGAAACCTTGGAACTGGCAGAGGAAGCATTAGGGTTATATCTTGCAAGCTTGGCAGATCATGGTCAAAAGATTCCTCCGGCATCTGATGTCAGTGAGATTACTGCAGAGGATGGAGAAACGACTTATATTTATACGGATATGAGCAAATATCGGAGGGACACAAAAGCAGTCAAAAAGATGCTTTCTATTCCGGCATGGATGGCAAAAGAGGCAGAAATTGAAAATATTAGTTTGTCAAAAGTGTTACAGGAAGCTTTGATGGAAAAGTACAATATAGTCTAAATAGAAAGATAACTCTTATCAAAAAAAGTCACTAACCACTATTTAGGTCAGTGGCTTTTTTGTTTGCAATTTTAAATAAATATTTTGAAGAAAGGACAGGGCAGGATGATGCATGATTTCCCAGATTTGGACACCGGATAACAGTCACCTTTTAAGGTATAAGTCGGAGATAGACGAAGGAAAGATTCTTGTCGGGCAGGAGCTTTATCAGGAGCTTGAAAACCTGATCGATGATCTTTTTCACAATGATGAGTTTTTTTATGACACAGAGGCAGCAGTGCTCCGGATGGATTTTATGGAGAACTGCATTCGCCTCACGAAATCTCCGTATTATGGGATGCCGATGGAGCTGATGCTTTGGCAAAAGGCATTTATCGAGACGCTTTACAGTTTCAAGATGGCAAAAGAACTAAAGGATCACGGGCAGAAAATTGACTGGTTCAAAAAGGTGCTGCTATTAATTGCCAGAAAAAACACAAAAAGCGAAACCTGCTCCGCCATTGCGAACACAGAGTTTGTAGTCGGAAAATCCGGTGCGGACATCGTCTGCTCCTCTAATGACGATGCGCAGGCATCAATCGTATATGATGCGATCGACATGATGTGTCAGCTCTATGATCCAAAAGATCAGGATACAAAAAGGAACCAGAGATTTATCCTGAACCGCCAGACGAATACAAAGATCTGGAAGATTTCTAGGAGAATTAGGAAGGAGTACAGTAAATAAAAGCATATATTTAAGAGTAAAGATATACATCGAAAAGAAAGGAAGTGTTTAGAATGAGATTATGGATGAAAAAAGCAGGGATCAGAGCAATCAAGACAGTTGCTCAGACAGCGGTTGCAACAATCGGGACAGCGCAGGTCATGGGACAGGTGGACTGGAGAATGGTGGCTTCTGCTTCTGTCCTTGCCGGAGGATTATCGATATTGACAAGCATAGCAACAGGACTTCCGGAGGTGGAGCTATCCGATCCGGAGTATCTTCTGGTGAAGGAGCAGCAGGCGAAAAGGATACAGAGCGGAGAATTTGAGCATATTGATTACACGGAGGAGGCGAATGATGATGTCAGATCAATATAGGATTACATCTATCCCGGCAAAAAGTGTGAGTTACGGGGGACTGAGGAATAAGAAAAATGTTTTGTATATTGTGATTCACTATACGGGGAATAAAGGGGATACGGCAAAAGGGAACGGGCTTTATTTTAAAAACAGCAACACAAGGCAGGCGGGAGCGCATTTTTTTGTAGATAAAATGGGGAACATCGTGAAGTCGATCGCGATGAACCGGACAGCATGGAGCGTAGGAGGCTTTTTCACAAAGGCAAACGGAGCAGGTGCATATTACGGAAAATGCACAAATGCAAATTCTGTTTCCATTGAACTCTGCGATTGTTTGACAGCTCCAAGCGCAAAGCAGACGGAAGCAGTCAAGTGGCTGATTGGATATATCAAAAAGAAATGTCCCAATGCTAAGACGATCATTCGTCACTGGGATGTCAATGGAAAGTCCTGCCCGGCTCCTTTTTCCGGAAAGGATAATGAGAAGTGGGATGCATTTAAGAAGGCAGTGAAGTAACACTTGTTTCATGAACAAGATTTTGTTAAAATAATCAAAGAAGACAGGTCAATCAGCAGGAAAAGAAGAGGTGTTGTGATACCCGGTGTGATACCCGGGCTGACAAAGCGCATAAACAGGCGATTTATGCACAGCTTCCCAAGCTGAAGAGGCGGGTTCGACTCCCGTATCCTGCTGAGATTTAGAAAGACCTAAAAGCTTTATTGAATACGCTTTATAGGTCTTTCTGTATTTTTTGTTAATAGTATATACACAAAAGATGGGGGATGAAAAATATGATGCAGCCATGTGAGTTTCCGGGATGCATGGAGCCGGGGTATGGGCACCACATTGTATTTAAAGCGCAGGGCGGGTTGAACATCCCGCTGAATTATAAATATCTCTGCTCGGAGCATCATAATATAGGAAAAGAAAGCCCGCATAAAAGCAGAGAAATTGATCTGCAGTATAAAAAGGAGCTGCAGGAAAGATATATGCGGCTTTTTCAGGATGAAAAATATACCTTTGCGGAAATATGCAAAAAGCTAAGGTGCAGGGAACGGATGCTTGAAAAAGCGTTTAAGTGCATTCCGGCGCAGGGGGAAAGCTATCAAAGGGAAGATATTATTCGAACCTTGATGGGTGGAAAAATCTATGATTGATTATTGGCTTTGAAAATTTTATGCATGAACCGGTCCGTGGCCGGTGAAAATATTTATTACCTTATAATGAAGGAAAGGTGGACGAGTTAGATGCGCCAGCATACTCGAACCACCTTTTCTTTTCGAACCTTCTTGCTTTATATATCGGCGTGTTTTTTTCTTTCTTAATAGTTTTTCTAAAATGTCACATAATTGCCACAGTTGCTGCCATACGGATTGCTTTATCTTATTTCGACGCTAAAAAACAGTTTTTAATAATTCCATATCAAAATTCTGCTCCGGTTGAAAAGCATCTGAGGTAAGATAATTCATCAGTGATTTGGCAAACTGTTTCACTTCCGGTTTGTCGCCGATTTCGCTGAGCCTGCTGGTACAGATCATCAGGTTTCCTCCATGGGCTTTTCCCTCGAATAAAATCCCGAGTTTATGATTTCGCTCAAAGTTATCTACCATTTGCACAATAGGGCGGTACGATTTTTCGGTCACGTCGTCCAAAATTACACATTGACTGTGGGAAACGATATGATACCACTGTGGTGTGCTGTATTTGTGTGTCGGAAATTCACCTAATGCAGGATGGTCTTTCTGTAAAAGTAGTCCCATGGTGCCGATGGCGACCGGTTTTTTCATCCATTCGCAAATGTCACGGAACATCGGGTAGCACCAAAAATCCGTACAATAAAATCCATCTAAGCTTTCCTTTACTTCATTCGGCAGAAACAGGACATTTTTCCCCTGTTTAAGTAATGCATCTGCTTCAGAGAATTTGTTTGTCAGGAATAAGTGCTGTCCGTTTTCCTGTATATGTGAAATGGTATCAAAATTTACCTTTGAGGCAGAAGGCGGATAACTGTATAATTCATATGTGTTTTTCATTGGCGTGCCTTCTACGGAAAGTGTCAGAGTATATACCTTAGGTTCAGGATCCGTCGGAAGAGAAATTGTAATTTCTCCCAGTGCCTGAAGTCCGAACGCATTATCAGGGATCGGAACCTCACCGGAAAGTACTGTTTCCGGTGTAACTGCTTCTGAGATTACAGCACCGGTATTGATTTCATCTTTTACCGTATTTGTGAGTGCCCAGTGAAGCTTTTTTCCAGTCAGCTTTTCCGGATTATAGTAGCGGATTGCCAAATCTGCCGGGAAGCTTTCGCCGTTTGTATGGATATAGGAATCAAACTGAGCCAGGAGAATTCCGTCCGAACAAAATCCTGTCCACTCCTCCGGAGTAACATGACCTTTATTATCCATAAAAGCATCTAAAATGCCGACAAGAGCCGTGCCCTGCCCTGCAAAATCCTGGATATCCAGAATCTGATAGCCTGCTAAGCGTTTTGTCCTGGCGGCAGCTTCAAGCTCCTCCTTATAACAGCGGACAGAAAGCTTGCCGGAGGTATAGAAAAAGTCATCTGCCTGATCGAGCATTCCCTTTTCTTCCAAACGCTCTCTGAATACTTCAAAATTCCTTGCTTTTAATACTCCGGAATATTTCTCGATTTCACGGAAATTCGGATAGACGGCGAACTGTCCGATTTCATGGGAGACAACCGGAATATGAGGCAGAAGTGTGCCTCCTCCCTGTGCTGCCTTTACCTTTTTGACACCGGTTCCGTACTGGATTTCTATTTCCTCTGCACTGTCTGTATTACCGGCTTCGTCTTCGGTCGGCCAGATAAATTCATCATAGTTATGTCTGGTAGATGGTACGCCCCACTGGATATGTCCGAGAGGTGCATCACACATACCGTATGAGCCGCGGATCAGCCGGTTTTTACTGAAACGGACACCGACATAGAAATCATCCTCCGGAAGGAGCACCGGGGTGTGCTGGAAATTATTGGAACCCTGGGTGTAGAGATGGCGTTTGTCTACGGCTTTGTAGCTGCGTATGATCTCGGCCATGCGTTCCTTGCTGCCCCAGAGTTCATTTCCAAGAGACATCATACAGTAGGAGGCGTGGTTGCCGAATGCATTCATCATGCGATAGCCTTCTTCAATCAAATAGCTTTGTTCTGTTTCATTGTGGAATTCATCGCCCGGAGCGGTTAGTGTTCCCCAGAAGGGGAGCTGAGGCTCCATATAGATTCCCAGAAGATCGGCAGCAGTAAAGGCGGCTTCCGGCGGGCAGCAGGTGTGAAAACGATAGTGATTGATTCCGTAGGATTTTGATATCTTCATGACATGCAGCCATTCCTCTACAGTAGCCGGTGCGGCACCGGTAAGCGGAAAAATCATTCCGTCGTGCTTTCCGCGCAGGAAAGTCGGAGTGCCGTTGATCAGAAACTCGGTTTCCGTGGTAGAAAAGCTTCTGAGACCAAAGGTTGTTTCTTCGGTTTC
>CADBMH010000033.1 GCA_902795705.1 uncultured Lachnospiraceae bacterium
TCTTTTCCTCCTTTTCTCTTTTAGCTTTTTTCACTGTCTGCACTAACATTTTTCTCTAATATTATCGGATAATTTTATTTAGATTTTAACAACAAAAAATCACCCTGCCGTATCGAAATAAACAATAGCTTTTTTCAAAAACCTTTGTTTAAAAGCGGTATTTCTGCTGTCTGTTGCAGTGACTTTAAGAGTCGTTTAAGGTTGACCGTGAGTGACAATTATAGTATATTATAGTTTTGTGAGCTTAACAGAAATAATAGAAACGGAAGGAAGATTTCAGATGAAACGAGAAGATGTAAGAAACATAGCGATCATAGCACATGTCGATCACGGGAAGACCACCCTTGTCGATGAGCTATTAAAGCAGAGTGGTGTATTCCGCGAGGGACAGGAGGTTGCACAAAGAGTCATGGACTCCGGTGATATCGAAAGAGAGCGCGGAATTACCATTCTTTCAAAAAATACCGCGATCACCTATAAAGATACAAAAATCAATATCATAGACACCCCCGGACATGCCGATTTCGGTGGCGAGGTAGAGCGTGTCCTTAAAATGGTCAACGGTGTCATACTTGTCGTAGACGCATTCGAGGGTGCCATGCCGCAGACAAAATTTGTTTTAAAAAAAGCTCTTGAGTTAGAGCTTCCCGTAGTGGTCTGTATCAATAAGATCGACCGCCCGGAAGCAAGACCGGACGAGGTCGTTGACGAGGTTCTCGAACTCTTTATCGATCTTGAGGCAAATGAGGAACAGCTTGACTGTCCGTTCATTTTCGCATCGGCAAGAGACGGTGTTGCCTCCTATGATGCCGGAGAGCCCGGAAAAGACATGACACCTCTCTTCGATACGATCTTAGACTACATTCCCGCGCCGGAGGGTGATCCCGACGCAGCCACACAGGTACTTATAAGTACGATTGATTATAATGAATATGTCGGAAGGATCGGAGTCGGAAAAGTCGATAACGGTACGATCAGGGTCAATCAGGATATGGTGATCGTCAATGCACATGATCCGGAGAAAAATGAAAAAGTAAAAATCAGCAAGCTGTATGAATTTGACGGTCTGAAAAAGGTGGAAGTAAACGAAGCAACGATTGGTGCCATTGTTGCCATATCCGGTATTTCGGACATTCATATCGGAGATACCCTCTGCTCTCCGGAAAATCCGCAGGCGATCCCTTTCCAGAAAATCTCCGAGCCGACGATTTCCATGGATTTTATGGTAAACGACAGTCCGCTCGCGGGACAGGAAGGAAAATATATCACCTCCCGCCACTTAAGAGACAGACTTTTCAGCGAATTAAACTCCGATGTCAGTCTTCGCGTAGAGGAAACCGAGGATATGGATGTATTCAAGGTATCCGGGCGCGGAGAACTGCATCTTTCCGTATTGATTGAAAATATGCGCAGAGAAGGTTATGAATTTGCAGTCAGTAAAGCAGAGGTTCTGTATCATACCGACGAAGCCGGTCACAAATTAGAGCCGATGGAACGCGCCTATATCGATGTGCCGGAGGAATTTTCCGGTAGCGTGATTGAAAAGCTCAGCAACCGGAAAGGCGAACTACAGGGCATGTCACCGATCGGCACCGGGTATACCAGACTGGAATTTCTGATCCCGTCAAGAGGTCTGATCGGCTACCGCGGGGAATTTTTAACCGATACCAAAGGAAACGGTGTCCTGAATACAGTATTTGAAGATTATGCACCATATAAAGGCGATATCGAATACAGAAAACAGGGTTCTCTGATCGCATTTGAATCCGGTGAAACCGTCACCTATGGTCTTTTCAATGCACAGGACAGAGGCACGCTCTTTGTCGGCCCCGGCGAAAAAGTCTACGGCGGCATGGTGATCGGACAGAACGGAAAAACCGATGATATTGAGTTAAATGTCTGCAAAACCAAGCATTTAACCAATACCCGCTCCTCAAGCGCAGATGAAGCATTAAAGCTTACCCCGCCGAAAATCTTAAGCTTAGAAGAAGCCCTGGAATTTATCGACACGGATGAACTTTTAGAAATCACACCGGAAAACTTAAGAATCCGTAAAAAGATTTTAGACTCTACACAGCGATACAGAGCAAATAAAAAATAGAGAAAAATAAAAATAAAAATGAGACAATCCTCTGATGTATGACGGATTGTCTCTTTTACTTCCAGCTCTCTATAACAGATTTCTTTTCCTTATTTATGCATTATCTAATATTGGCATGTTCGCTTTCCTACAAAATCACATCTACCTTATATTCCCTTAACCAGTAATGGATCTGCAAAAGATACGCAAGCATCTGCGGACCTGCCATAAGCTGACCGTACCACGGCTTTCCGTAGTCCTTGACACTTCCGATAAATGAAGACAGCTTTTCATCATCCATAAACAGATGCAGTGGTGACGAAGAATCTTCTAGCACCTGACGAAGCCTTTTTCCCAGTAACTCTTCATAGAACGGATTGTATGACTTCGGATACGGACTTTTCTTTCGGAACAGGATATCCTCCGGCAGCTTTCCGACACTGCTTTTTCGCAGGATATTTTTTACCGTTCCGTCTTTTGCTTTCATCTCCCACGGAATGTTAAAGACATATTCGACTAATCTTCTGTCGGCAAAAGGCACTCTTGCTTCCAGGCCCCAGTGCATACTGGTTCTATCCATGCGGTTTAAAAGTGTCTGCATAAAATATTTGATATTCAGATAACCGATCTGCCTGCGGTTCGTCTCGGTTTCATCCTCTCCCGGAAGCGGCTCGATCTCGGAAACCGATTTTGCATAGACCTCTCTCACATATTCTTCCAGATTCAACTCCTCTGCAAAATCCTTTTTTAACAGCTCATATCTCGGAGAAAGCTCCCTCGTCCAGGGGAACATTTCATTGCCGAAAAACTCTGCCTTATGAAACCACGGATACCCTCCGAACACCTCATCGGCACATTCTCCGGTCAGCACCACCTTCTCCTCCTTTGCGACCTCCTTACAAAAATAAAGCAGCGACGAGTCCACATCCGCCATACACGGCAGGTCATGCGCAAGCACGGATTCCTTTAAAAGATCCGCCTGATGCTCATAATCACAGGAAAGGTAGTGATGCTTTGAGCCCAGATAGTCCACCATCCGGTCTACAAAAGGGCGGTCCTGTGAAGGCTGGAAGCTGTTTGCCTTAAAATACTTCTCATTTCCGTCAAAATCAAACGAATAGGTAGTAAGTCTTTCTCCCTCTTTTCTTAATTCCCTGCTGCAGATGGAAGATACCAGACTCGAATCCACTCCCCCGGACAGAAAGGTACAGATCGGCACATCAGAAACCATCTGCCTGCATATTGCCGAGTCAATCATCTCACCTGCTTTTTCAAGCGTTTTTTCATAAGAATCCTCATGCGGACGACTCTCTAAACGCCAGTATTTTTCTTCCCGGATTCCATACCCGGAAATGCTTAAATAACTTCCCGGAAGCACCTCTTTTATCCCTTTAAACACAGCAGATCCCGGAATCCTCGCGGGACCGATGCCAAACACTTCCCTAAGCCCCTCTATATCCACCTGCGGTTTTATCTTCTCATATTGAAACAAAGCCTTGATTTCCGAACCAAATATGATTTCTTCATCGATTACCGCATAGAAAAGCGGCTTGATACCAAAGCTATCCCTGTATAAAAGTAGCTTTTCATGCCGTCCGTCATAAATCGCAAATGCAAAAATACCGTCGAGCTTTTTCACAAAATCACTGCCGTAATGTAAAAATGAAAGCAGGATCACCTCTGTATCGGAGGTAGTACGAAATTCCCATCCCTTCTTTTCCAGATCCTTTTTTAATTCCTCTGCATTATATAACTCTCCGTTATATACGATCACATAATCAAACCCGTCAACTTTCCTCATCATCGGCTGACCGCCGTCCTTAATGTCTCGGATAGAAAGTCTGGTATGCACAAGCCCTGCATGCTTTTTAAAATAGATTCCATCCGCATCCGGCCCTCTCGGAACCAGCGATTTTTTCATCCCCTCCAGCACTTTAAGATAATATGCCTCTTCTGCGGAATAGTCCTTTTTTGCACAAAAAAATCCTGCAATACCACACATAAGTTTTTTCCATATGCCAAACTATATGGCCCTTTTTATGTTCTTATGGTATTCTATGCAGGATTTCAAAAAATTGAACTGGAAATTCCTCAATTTCCCTGCTTTTCAGCTATGCTAAACCATTTTTTTCAAGATAGAATGCCCGATCGTCCCCTCCGGCATCTCCACGGAAAAATTGTCCGCGATCGTCGCGCCGATCACGGAAAAGGTCTCCTCCGCCTCTATCTCTCCTCCCTTTTCCATGGAAGGAGAATACGCAAGAAACGGCACCTTTTCCCTTGTATGATCCGTTCCCGTATAAGTCGGATCATTCCCGTGATCTGCTGTCAGGATCAACAAATCATCCTCCCTAAGTTTCGGCAAGAGCTCACCTAACTTCACATCAAAGCGCTCCAGTTCTTCCCCGTAGCCCACAGGATTTCTGCGGTGTCCCCACTTTGCATCAAAATCCACCAGATTTACAAAACACAAGCCCTCAAAATCCCTGTCTGCAATCTCTATCGTCTGTTCCATTCCATGGACAGAGCTTTTTGACTTATTGGATTCGGTCAGACCTTCCCCGTCAAAAATATCGTAGATTTTCCCAACGGAAATTACATCAAAACCTTTCTCTTTTAAAGCATTTAATACCGTTTTTCCAAACGGCTTTAACGCGTAGTCATGCCGGTTCGAGGTTCTGACAAACTCCCCTTTTTTCTTCCCGGTATACGGTCTTGCAATCACCCTGCCGACCTTCCATTCATCCCTCATCGTAAGCTCTCTTGCGATTTTGCAGTACCGGTACAGATTTTCAAGTCCCATCGTTTCTTCATTTCCGCAGATCTGAAGCACGGAATCTGCAGAGGTATAAACGATCAGATGTCCCTCTCCTATCTCCTCTTCCCCAAGCTCATCTAAGATTTCCGTACCACTGGCACTTTTGTTTCCGATGATCTTCCTTCCCGTCCTTTCCTCTAATTCCCGGATCAGTTCCTCCGGAAATCCGTTCTCCGTAAAGGTAATAAACGGCTTTGTAATATATAATCCCATCATCTCCCAGTGACCGGTCATCGTATCCTTGCCGAGACTTTTTTCGGACAGCTTTGTAAATTTTGCCACAGGCTCCCCTACAGGAGCAACCCCTTTTATCTCATGCAGATTTGCAAGTCCCAGCTTCCCAAGATTCGGAATCGCAAAATGTTCCATATGTTCACTGATATGACCGAGCGTATCCACGCCGATATCGCCGTATTCCTTTGAATCCGGCATTTCGCCGACACCCAGACTGTCTAATACAATGACAAAAATCCGTTTATATTTTTTCGCTGCTGTGCTCACTTTTACGAACCTCCTTTTATGGCAAATATATTTACTTAGCCGCTTCATGCATCCATGTATATCCTGCCCGCTGCACAAAAATTTCCCGGACAATTCTGCTTTTACTTACTTTGTATCAAATTTTTCTGTGACACCGAGTCTGCCACCTCCGGATCACATACAATTGAAAGCGCATACTGGTGATTCCTGACTTCCGCCTCCTTACAGAATCCGCCATCCTCACCGTCTAATGTCCACTGTACTTCATCATCACTACGGATCATCAATCTGCTGCTGCTGAACTGCAGCATCCGGTCCGAATCAAAATTCTTTGTCATCAGCGCTCCGAGTGCCTGCTGAACTTCAATCGGATTCCTGAGTTCCTTGATAAACATTACCTCAAACATTCCATCGTCCATCATAATATCCATCTTACTGTACGCATCATATCCCGCCACCGAAACCGAATTACTGATCAGTCCGAGGATGAAATTATCCTCGATCACACCACCGTCATATTCGATTACCATATGATGCACCTTAATTTCCGTAATATGCTTAATTGCCTCGATGAAATACGCTGCTTTTCCGAGCGCATTTTTCCACTCCTGCGGCGTCTGGTAGGAAACCTCCGTAAAAGCTCCGAATCCACTGACATACGTAAAATACTTTTGATTGAACTGCCCCAGGTCACAGCGAAAGACCTTTCCCTTTGTGATCAGCTCTGCCGCCTCAGGCATATTTTTCGGAATCTTTAAGCTGGACGCAAAGTCGTTGACCGTTCCCGCAGGAATATAGCCGCAGACCGGACTTTTCTCCAGATGCATAATCCCCGCAGCCACCTCATTCATCGTCCCGTCCCCACCGGAACAGACAATATAATCATAGAGTGCTCCCTTTTCTTTTACAATATTTGTCGCATCCTCCGGTCCCTGAGTGGCAAAGATCGTCACCTCAAAGTTTGCCCGGCAGAAAATCCGCACGATATCCGATAAACTCCCCTTGATCTGTTCCTTTCCCGCCATCGGATTATAGACAAAAAGCATTTTTTTCATAGCAATCCCCCCTGTCCTGCCTCGTTCTTTTTTACATTCTACCCGAATAAACATCTATCTACAATCATTTTTTGTCAAAAACATCGCATCACCAAACGAAAAGAAACGATATCTCTTTTCAATCGCCTCTTTATACGCCTCCATCACATGTTCTTTTCCCGCAAATGCCGACACAAGCATCAAAAGCGTCGATTCCGGCAGATGGAAGTTTGTAATCAGTCCGTCCATCACCTTAAAACGATATCCCGGATAGATAAAGATATCCGTCTCGCCCTCTCCCGCCTGTACCATACCGTCTTCAGAGGAACAGGATTCCACCGTCCTGCAGCTTGTCGTACCGACACAGATCACCCTGCCGCCGGATTTCTTTGTTTCATTGATTTCTTCTGCCGCAGCCTTTGTCACCTGATAAAATTCCGTATGCATATGATGCTTTGTTACATCCTCCACCTTGACAGGACGAAATGTACCCAATCCCACATGCAGAGTCACATGTACGATTTTTATCCCTTTGCTTTCAATCTCCCTTAAAAGCTCCTCTGTAAAATGAAGTCCTGCCGTCGGTGCCGCGGCAGAACCCTCATATTTCGCATATACCGTCTGATAACGGTTTTTGTCCTTTAATTCATGTAAAATATATGGCGGCAGAGGCATCTGTCCCAAACGGTCCAAAATTTCCTCAAATATCCCATCGTATTCAAAGCGGATCAGACGATTTCCCTCTGTGACAACCTCTAAAACCTCCGCCCGTAAAAGACCGCCTCCAAAAGAAAGCCGCATCCCCGGTCTTGCTTTTTTCCCCGGCTTTACCAGTGTTTCCCAGATATTGTCCCCCTTTCTTTTGAGAAGAAGGACCTCCACCTTACCGCCGCTTTCTTCCCGCTCTCCGAGAAGTCTCGCGGGAATCACCTTTGTATCATTAGTGACTAAACTATCCCCTGCCTGCAAATAGTCAGTAATCCTTCGAAATACCGTATGCTCCCTTTCTCCCGTCTCCCTATCCATAACCAATAATCTGGACGCGGAACGGTCCGTAAGCGGATCCTGTGCGATCAGCTCCTTTGGCAGGTCATAGTAAAAATCTGCTGTTTTCATTTATCATCTTCCTTTTCCTCATAGGTCTTTTCACTGATAATATAACGCGGTCTTGCCTTCGTCTCCATATAGATTTTTCCGATATATTCTCCGATCACGCCCAGACACAAAAGCTGGATTCCGCCCATAAAGCAGATGATGCACATCGTACTTGCCCAGCCTGCCACTGTATGTCCGGTAAGACTGGAAACCAATGCCCAGATCATGCCGACAAAGCTGACAATCGCAAAAAACATTCCGAGGAAAGTGATCATACGGATCGGCTTGATCGACAAACTTGTAATCCCGTTAAACGCAAGCGCTAACATCTTACTAAGCGGATAATGGCTCTCCCCGGCTATCCGCTCTGCCCTGTCATAGTAGACGCTGCTGCTCTTAAAGCCAACAAGCGGAAACATCCCGCGCAGGAACAGATTCACTTCCTTAAAGTCCGCAAAAGCATCCAATACCCTCTTTGAAACCAGACGATAGTCCGCATGGTTAAATACTACCTCAGCACCCATGAAATTCATAAATTTATAAAATCCCTCTGCCGTAAACCTCTTAAAAAAGGTATCTGTCGTCCTCTTTTTCCGGACACCGTAAACGACCTCCGAACCATCAAGATAGGCATCCACCATTTCATCCATTGCCTTAATATCATCCTGACCGTCACAGTCAATCGTAATCGTAATATCGCAATACTTTTTCGCCTCCATCATACCGGCAAGCACCGCATTCTGGTGTCCTCTGTTTCTGCTTTGGCAGATACCGAGAAACCGTTCGTCCTTTTTTGCCAGATCCGAGATAATCTTCCATGTACGATCCTTAGAACCGTCATTCACAAAAAGAATCCGGCTCTTTTCATCGATTTTCCCGGAGCTTTTCAAAGACTCAATCTCCTCGGAAAACATCGGTGCCGTCACCGGCAGAACCTCTTCCTCGTTGTAGCATGGAATCACAATATATAAAACCGGCTTTTTCAAAGTATCCATACAATTTTTCTCCCTTACTATTTTTTCTTCACAAACACCAGAAATTTACTGAAAAAATAATTGAGCACGATCACCACGAACTGTAACACCAACTTTACAATCATATCATTCATGTGCCATACCTTCACAAACAGATATACCCCGCCGACATCAATCGCCAGAGTCGAGAGTCTCGCTCCCGTAAACTTCACAAACTCATAAAAATGTGACCGGAATCCTTCCGCCTCTGACTCAAATACAAATTTCGAATTTGTCACAAAAGCAAAAACAATCGAAATAAATACCGCAATCGTATTTGCAACCGCCTGTAATTCCTCTGTCGCCCCCAATGGCGTAAAATGAGCTAACAGAAAATAAGCTGCCATGTTCACCAAGGTCGTAAGACCACCGAAAAAGGCATAACGAATGACGGAATTGTGATATAATGCAATAATCTTTTCCTTCATATCTCTAAAAGTTCCTCTATCATTTCTGTCTTTGCTATACTTCCGGTTCATGATTCATTTTTAGGACAAAGAATCTCTCGCGCTATTTATCCCAAATCATGATCGTCTTTCCGATACTCTTATGAATATCCATTTCAAATGCCCGGTTCATGTCCGAAATATCTCTCACCGGAACTCTCGCTCCGACAATATTACTCAAATATCCGAAAATATCCGGGTGCTTTCCGTAAAGCTCCACCGTCTTTATAAAATCCTCCCTGCCGCTTCTGCTGCTTCCAAAGAATTTCAACCCTTTTTCCAATACCATCCTTGTATAAATCGGCACCGGATACTCCGATACTCCCAAAAGAGAAATCGTTCCCTCCGGTTCGATATGAGCAATGATCTGTTCGATTGCACGCTGCGATGCCGCACCGCCGACACATTCAAAGGCATGATCCACATAGAGATCAGCCGGTATATCTGTCACGGAAAATGCACCATCCGCAAAAGAAAACTGCGCAAGCTTTTCATAATTGACACCAAAAATATAAAGCTTTGTCTCCGGAAACATCTTCTTAAAGAAAACTGCCGTAATATAGCCTAAATTTCCGTCTCCCCAGATTCCTACCCGGTTCCTTCTGGTGTGGGAAAACCGATCGAAGCGGTCAATTGCATGGACACTGACAGACATCAGCTCTGTAAATGCCGCAATCTCCTTATCCACAGAAGACTCCAATGGAACCACTCTGTCTTTCGGAAGCGCAATATGTTCCTGCATAAAGCCATCATAACTGCTCGCCCGGAATTTGCTCGATAGACGATAATTTTCCGCAATCACGGGATCTGTATCAGTCGGCATATTCGGAATCATGATGACCGTATCCCCCGAATGATACTCCCCTGTCGGATCGTGCACCACAATTCCCAGACCTTCATGAATCAGTGCCATGGGAAGCTTCCTTTTCATGACCTCTGCGGGCCGTATCCCCTGATAATATCTCTGATCTGCATGACAAATCGATAGATGTGTCGGTCGAACCACAAGCTCCTTCCCCGACAGATCTATATCATTAAACTGTACCTCAAACCGTCTGGGTGCTACCAGACGATAGACAACATTTAACATCGCATCCTCCACTTATAAAACTAATTCATTCCCTTGCCCTCATCACTTTGAAGAAACGCATTTGCCACCTGCAGATCATACGGATAAGTAATCTTAATATTAAAAACCTCTCCCTCTACCAGATAGACCTTCTCCCCTTTTAATACAAAGATCTTCGAAGCATCTGTCAAAATCTTCTTTTCTTCCTCCGAAAGAGCATAATAAAGCTCCTTTAATTTCTTCGCATTAAAGGTCTGCGGCGTCTGCCCCTGATACATGCTCGCGCGGTTCGGAACAGATGTGATCGTTTTTCCGTCCTCACTGACGACGATCGTATCCGTTGCTTTGATCACGGTATCCGCTGCCCCGTATTCCAGACCAAATTTGATATTTTCCTCAATAATACGATAGGTCAGAAACGGTCTTACCGAATCATGCGTCACGATCAATGTATCATCCGTAATTCCGTCTGTTTCCTCTATATAGCGAATGGAATTCATAATCGTTTCATTTCGCGTATCACCGCCCTCTAAGACAACAATGCGCTTTTCTGCCGCACCAAGATACTGGTGGATCATAGATTTAGTCGTTTCCAGCCATGTATCCGGGCAGAGCACCAATAACTTCTCAAAGCTGTCATGCACACAAAACTTCTCTATCGTATGAATCAGAATCGGCTTAGAGCCGATCGTCAGATATTGCTTTGGCTTTTCTACATTTCCCATGCGGCTGCCGACACCGCCTGCTAAGATTACTCCGTAAATCATATCCTTTTCTCCTTTCAAACTCCCTCCGTCTTTTATTATTTATAAAATAAAGAAGGAATCACTCTAAAATACCGGCAAATTCCTTAGATAAAATTATCACAAGGCCAATATTTTGTCAATCAGAGCGATAAAAAAACAATCGCCGCAAGAAAACTCCCTTTCAATCAATACATAATCAAAAACCGCCGTTCCTCTTCATCTGCCGGCAGATTTTTTATGTCCATATCCAAAATTTCAATATACATGTCCTGATTTAAGGTCTGTAGCATCCTGTCGATCAGCTCTTCCTCACCCTGTACCTCCA
>CADBMH010000034.1 GCA_902795705.1 uncultured Lachnospiraceae bacterium
AGGTGACTTTTACTTAAAAAGTCAGGGTAATTGCAGAATCCTGAATCATCTGCAGAAGGAGGAGAATATGAAAGTTATTTCAGTAATTAATTTGAAAGGCGGCGTGGCAAAGACCACGACTGCAATGAATCTGGGCTATATTTTAGCTAAGATTTATAAAAAGAGGGTTTTATTGATTGACAATGACAAACAGGGAAATTTATCAAAAGGACTTGATGCTTACGATCCGGATGATAAGCAGACCGTGTCCGCCATGATGCTTTATGATAATGCGGTTCTGGTGAAGAGTACGGAGTATAACGGACTAGATCTAATTACTTCCAACATGAATCTTTTGGCGGCAAACAGACAGGTTCTTTTAGATGTATCCAAACCGCAGCAGACAAGATTTGAACAGTGGTTTGATACTATGGATATTGCAAAGGAATATGATTATGTAGTCATAGATAATGCTCCGGATATTAACATGAGTATCATCAACGCTTTGGTTATATCCAATGAAGTTATTATTCCAATGACGATGGATGAATATAGTATTAGCAAATGAAATTTTGAAGGAAAAACAAGTGTCTGTTAAATTTACTTCAGCTATTCAGATTTTAGAAAATATTAAAAAAAGTTGGCATAAGAATAATTGGGAAAGTGAGAGTGATTTGCTTGAGGAGTTGTACGGGGCAGACGTTTTAATAATAGATGATTTTGGTTTGAAGCTCAAAGATGACGGATGGATGGCAGAAAAATTGTATTCTATAGTGAATGTCCGGTATCTGGAAAGGCCGTGAACAGAGAGAAAGGATTACTACTTTGGAAACATGCCACCAAAAAAGGTGGATATCACTGCAGGGTACAAAACGGAAAAAACGTAAGAGTGCTTTTTTCAAAACTCTGGTATACGAAAGCAGAGTTTAATGGAAAGGTGGGATATTTAAACAAGAGATTTTTAAGTTAACAGGATTTCCCGGTTTTGAATGGGTTTATCATCTACATCACAGATGTGCCAGTTTATATTGGACTTTTGAGCCGGTATGTAGAAAAACACATAAATTTATAGATTTAGCTTGACAAGTAACGCAAATGTCGTTACAATTTAAACTGATTGGAGGTGCTGTTATGGAAAAATCAGCAACATTAAATTTAAGAGTGAATCCTACATTAAAGCAGGATGCGGAATCTGTTCTTGGACGTTTGGGTATTCCAATGTCTACGGCGGTAGATATGTTTCTGAACCAAATTGTGTTGGTTGGGGGGATACCGTTTGCTGTAACACTTCCGGGGGCCCCTGAAAGTATTAATGCAACAAAAATGAATGAGGAACAGATTCATGCCAAGATACAAAAGGGCTATGAATCGTATAAGGCAGGGCGCACACAGAATGCTGCTGAGGCATTTAGTAAGTTTAGGGAGAGTCACAGCTAATGGAGAAATATATAGTTGATATTACGGATGATGCTCTTAAGGATATGGAAGCTTTGTATGAGTATATTGCTATAAAGCTGCAGGCTCCCGAAAATGCCATGGGACAATATAATAGAATTGCAGATGCGATTTTAACTTTGGATTCCTTTCCTGACAGATATGGTTTATTTGAATGTGAACCGGAGTATTCTCTTGGAATTCATAGAATGGTGGTAGATAACTATCTTGTTTGTTATGTGATTGATCCCGGAGTGGTGACGGTTACAGATGTACTCTATGGAGCATCGGATGTCCATAAGAGATTACAAGAGCGGCATATTTAGATTGGCAACATTTTGGCAACAAAATTCAGTAAACTCAAAATAATAGAAATAATATATGTAAAATAAGCCATAAAAACCACCGAAAACTAAACAAAAATATTTAGCACTAACCTTTATGGTTAAGAGATGGAGTAATTTTGTAAGGCTCGCAAAGCCCGTAAACATGGGCATTGCGGGCTTTTTCTTTTGGCTTTGGTACTAAAATGGTACTAAAAATCGCTTTGTTCTATGTGTGAGAGAAGTGTATCAAATATGGGTGTTTTTTCGCAAAATAGCGAATGAAACAATGGGTGCAAGTTTTTCTGAAAACT
>CADBMH010000035.1 GCA_902795705.1 uncultured Lachnospiraceae bacterium
CCCCCAGGGAACTTTGTTCACCACCCCCGGGAACTCTGTTCACCACCCCCAGGGAACTTTGTTCACCACCCCCGGGAACTTTGTTCCCTACCCCCAGGGAACTTTGTTCACCATCTTCTGGCTCTTTTACTGAATTTTCAAGAACACCCGCTTCCGCTCCAGCTTCCCATGGCAGGTTGACCGGATAATATTCGCACTTTTTCCCTTTGGCACTATTTTTCTCCTCCTTTTTCAGCAGTCCCTTTTCGATCAGGCTGTTAAGATTCTTCTGCACACCCCGGATGGAGCTGTTGATCCAGTTTGCCAGATACTGTCTGCTGCCGGTAAAATGATTCACACCATCCTGACAAAACCCGTAAATAATCGCATAGACCAAAAGGTCATTTCCTTTCAGTCCTAATTCTGTCACCATCCACGACTGAACACAGATGTAACCGCCCTTAATTTCATTTTTCATGACCAAATACCTTCCCTTCCGCTAAATCGCATCTGTCCCGAATAAAAGCAGCGCAATTTCACTTACTAATTTATTTTTATATCTCCGTACCGTTTTCTCATTCAAATTTTCCGAAAAACCATCTGTTCCTGCCAGTATATCCGCTATATCCTCATAAGTGAAATCTTCTCCGGATAAATATTTCATGCGAATAATTTCATATCCCTTTCTATCCTCCATACTCTCCAATGCCTTTTTCAAGCGTTCATAATCATGCAAAGAGCGCTCATAGCTTCGTTTTCTATCAGCAAGCAGCTGCTCCTCATCCGGCCGCTCCACCTTGTTTTTCTGATATTTGATCATAGAGCCGGAAGAATGTTTTAAAGCCATTTCAAGATATTCCTTTTCATTCGAAAGATGGTTTTCTAAGGCAGAATATCCATAAAGCAATTTTTCTGTATTGTAAAAGGCATTCCTCTGAACCACCTTTTGTCTTTCTACAAAAGATACCTTGCTAAACTCACTGATCTGTTCCGTCAGTGCTTCCGCCACTGCCTTTTTTACTGCTGATTTTACTTCCTTCGTTCCAAATGCATGAAGCAAGGACTCTTTCACATTGCTGCTCTCTCCCAAAGCTTTCGCCTCCTCACATTATTGATATTTTCTTTCCAGATTGCTGAATTTCGTTAAATACGGAAGCCACGCCAAACGAACCGTTCCGGTCGGTCCATTCCTCTGCTTCGCTATAATGACCTCTGCCTCATTCAAATGTTCTGTCTTCGGATTATAGTAATCATCCCGGTACAAAAACATGACAATATCTGCATCCTGCTCAATCGCACCGGATTCACGCAGATCAGAAAGCATCGGTCTTTTATCCAACCTCTGCTCCACAGCGCGCGAAAGCTGAGAAATCGCAACCACAGGAACATCTAATTCCCTTGCCATGATTTTAAGCGACCTCGAAATCTCCGAAATTTCCTGCTGCCTGTTTTCGTTTCTTCTGTTTCCTGTTCCATTCACCAACTGCAGATAGTCAATAATGATCAAATCAAGTCCCCCGGAAAGCTTCTGTTTTCTGCATTTTGTCCGGATCTCCGATACCGTGAGCCCTGCAGTATCATCTATGTATAAATTGGTTTTCCCAATATTTCTAACACTTTCAACCAAGCACTCCCAATCCTTTTCCTCTAAACCTCCCGTTCGGATCTTCTGGGAATCAATATGTGCATTCATGGAAAGCAATCTTCGCATGATCTGCTCCTTACTCATTTCCAGACTGAACAGGGCAATATTTCCAAGTCCGCGCATAGCGATATACTCTGCTATATTTAACACAAACGCTGTTTTCCCCATAGCCGGTCTGGCAGCAATTAAAATCAAATCCGATTTCTGCAAACCAGCCGTTTTTTCATCAATTTCCAAAAAGCCTGTTCTTAAGCCGGTAATAAAACTCGCCTTCTTGGATGCCAGAGAAATCTTTTCTAAAGTTTTTAATGCAATTTGACTGATCGCTTCAAAGCCTTCAGCATTTCTTTGCTGCAAAATCTCAAAAATGTTTTTTTCCGTAAGTTCCAGAATATCCTCAAAAGGCAGATGCCCCTGATAACATTCTTTCGAAACCTCCTCTATCGTCCGGATCAGCTTTCGAAGTACCGACTTTTCTTTTACAATGCCGCAATAATGCTCTACATGAACAGAAGTCGGTACATCTGCCATTAAATTTGCCAGAAATTCTGTCCCGCTGATCTCTGCAGAAATATTTTCTTTTCGAAGCTTCTCCTGCAATGTGATCAGGTCGATTGTCGCCTGACTCCGGTACAATTCTGTTAAAATCCGGAAAAGCTCTCTGTAACTGCCTGAGTAAAAATCCTCTGCCTCTAAAAGCTCCGCACCGATCTGAACCGCTTCTGCATCTATCATCATAGAACCAATGACAGCCCGCTCCGCTTCCACATTATGCGGAGGTATCCTTCTAATCACCGCTTCATCCATATGCCTTCCCTCCATCAAAACCTCAAACCCCTCTGTTTGAAGTTATGCAATGACTAAAATAGTCTTATCTCCTAAGCTGATATCTTCCAACTGTTCTTCTAAATACGCCTGAATATGCCACATAGCTTCATGACGCCATGCTCCACCGTCTGCCTCAAACAAAGCACACTTAATGCCTGAATCCTCCCGCATCCGGAACACAAATTCCCGCTCCGGCTGTTCGATTTCCGTAAAGGTACTAAATGGTTTCAAGGATACAATCCCCGGTACAAGAGCCTCCTCCTTACTGGCTATGCCGCTGCTGACAGTCACCTTTTGAGAAATGCCATCATCCTTATAGCTCTGCAGGGTATTCTTCTCTGCAGAACCAGCAAATTTAATGACAAGCTCCCTGTCTTCTGTTTCCTGAAACTTAGAACGCACTCCAATCAAAAATGGTTCCGAATCATAGTAATAGTCAAATCTAAAATCCGGAAGCTCTGCGCTGACAGTGGCAAGTACATCTCTGTCTCCATACTCATCTAACTGAGAAAGTAATCTTACTTCTGTCGGAGAAACCACCTGAATCAAATAAGAGGACAAGGTAAAATCTTCCTCTGCTCCTTTGATGTAATCAACCAGGCTGCTGAGTGTAGACATTTGCAATGTCGTTTTCACTGCATTTTTTCTTGGAATTGCATACAGCTTCTTATCACTGTATGTACCTCCGTTTGACTCCACGATTTCCGGCTTAGCCAGACCGACTACATACTCAAATAATCCCTTTAACATAAATTCTCCTTTCTTACGCCTGTCTTCTCTCTCTAAAATCAATAACAGGCTTCTCTAAAATTTCCCCTGTTTCCGGATCCACATTCTGAGGAATCTCTTCTCTCGTGATTCCCACATCCGCAAAGCCCATCTGCCCTTTAATTCCCTGTCCGTAGTCCGCAAGAACAACCTCTCCTGTTTCCAGATCTACATCCGAATAAAAGACCTGCTTGATCGGCATGGAATCCGCGAGCTTCGTTTTTACGGTTGCATTGCAGTTACACTGTGTCCGCTCTTCGTCCTGCTCAAAAGTGATTTCCAGTGTAAGCTTTCTTTTCGGCTTATACTGCGTGTTCGGATCATGCATATTCTGTA
This sequence comes from uncultured Lachnospiraceae bacterium, assembly GCA_902795705.1. Taxonomy (GTDB): domain Bacteria; phylum Bacillota; class Clostridia; order Lachnospirales; family Lachnospiraceae; genus Butyribacter. Next base: position 3,557 of record CADBMH010000035.1, read on the forward strand.
AAATCTGAGCAAAGGCTGCATTCACCTTTTCCTGCAGTGCACCACCTGCAATCTCATTCAACCTTAATTCCACCATAGTACCATCTCCTCCTTTCTGATGTGCATGCTACACCATCTGATTTTCTGTATGTGATATGTCAGAGACCAAACTGACAGTACAGACACATTACTCATCTCTACCTTCCAAAAATGCTTTGTATTTTTTTAAAGCAGAAAGAATTACTTTATATTTACAAAGTCTTTCTATATGCGAATCTTCATCTTTTGCTTTCTTTGCATATTTTAGAAGTGTTTTTGTATGACTGTAATAAAATTCATACTTTTCTATTTCACGCTGCACAACATTAACTGTTTTTCTAGCATTAAATCGCTTATTAAATTCCGCCTCTAAAAAAGCCTCTATATCCTTTGGACTTTCCCGTCTTTCAGGCTTCTGTTCCGCATCTTCCACCTTTTCCTCTTGCTTCAATTCCTCTGTTTTCTGCTTTTCTTCCGGTTTCACATCCCCCTTATCCTCCGGATCTTCCATCGCAGGAACCGGCATTTGAAATGATACCGAGTTTGTTTCTACCTGCTCTCCTGAAGCCGGAGCATCAAGCTGAAACGAAAAAGCCTGTCCCGTCCCTGTTTGTTCTTCGTCTCCCGGCTCTTCTGTTGTTTCCGGCTCTTCCTCCATACTTCTGTGCATATAACTGATATGAAACCCATCTACCAGATCCCCTGTTACATAATCTGTCTTTGTATGCTCGACAAAACCCGTAAAGCTTTCCTGCTCCTCTTTTTCAAATCCGGCAATCCGGTTTGCTACAGAAGTCGGTATCTTCCCCTCTTCGTACATTTTCAAGAGCGGCTTTGTCAAACTCTTATTAATATGTTCTAATGTTCCCACCTTCGACTTCGACATAGAAAGGATTTCCGCAATCGCCTGCTGCATTGTTCCGCCAAGAGAATGCGTTTTCTTATATTCCGTTAAAAGTTCCCGAAGTCTTTCGACTTCGTGCATTTTTTCTGCATCAGAACGCACGCGCTGTGTGCTGTTGGTAAATATCAAAATCATCTCTTCCCGCACGGCATCACCGGAAGATTCCACCCGGCAGGGAACCATCTCGCTCTTTATCCGTCCCTCCTCTAAAAGAAGATTCACTGCAGACCACCTTGTTTCCCCTGCCAGAATTTCATACTTGTCGCTTCCATCGATTGGCTTTACCACCAGATTATCCTGTACACCCGACTGCTCCTCGGTAGCCAGCACCTCAATCGTGGCTGCTAACTTCCTGATCCGTTCGTCCTCTTTGCTGTAAAAGTTACCACCTGAGGGGACCAACTTTGATACAGGCAGCATGACGACCTCTGTTTTCTCCTCCCTCTTTGAGAGGTTCATAGATTCACTGTTCATAAAATCCGTTAAATTAAATGCCATCACGCTCACCTCCCAGATATTCCCTTGTCCATTTTTTATAATCCTGTGATGCCCCGCAGCGAACGGAATATTCACTAACGGCACCTTTGCAAAGGTCGATTCTAAAGGTTTCCCGTCTGTCCGGTGGATTGAAGTTTCAAAAACAGGGAATCCTTTCTTTTTCAAAAACGCAATTCCCTGGTTATTTACATCATCATTCTTATAATTTGTGATCAGACATCCTGCAAGCTTTAGCTTTGGATTAAAATTCTCCCGCACAGCTTTAAGCTGTCCAAGCAAAATGTCAAGCCCGTCCATACTGTATTCATCCATAGTCATCGGAATCACGACATCATCTGTTACTGTCAATGCATTGATGATACTCATATTAATATCCGGCGCATTATCAATAATGACATAGTCATATTTTTCCTGTATCCCCATGGTAGTGAACCATTTCGCAAACCTTGTCTGCTGCGGCTTTGAAACATCTAAAAGCACCTGCCTGTTGGCAGTAAGCAGATCCATATTTGCCGTGATCAGATCTAAATATGCTGCTTCTCCTTTCCCCCGGTATTCCGTCCCCTTAATAAGTTCCGAATCATCATGCAGCATCATATCCGCCACAGTCTGTTTATCATCCGGATCGTATGCGTCGAACCCCTTCGAAAGATTGCCCTGCTTGTCATTATCAATCAGCAGCACTCTTTTTCCGTATAACATGGTTAAAATGTAACCTAAATTCATGACCGTCGTAGTCTTCGCCACGCCGCCTTTTAAATTAATCACTGATATCACTTTCATAGTATTCTCCTCCTGCAGATGCTTTCGAACGAATGATACGATTCGTTCCTTTGGATTCTGCAATTATCCTTTTTTCATTAAAATCTGTCATTTACTTTTTCCGCAATTTTTCCGCATGGATTTTAGGCGCATATCCATATCCGATCGGATACATGAACCCGCCACAATCCGGACACAGACTCCGGCGCATGTCATTCGTCTCCCGATGACAGCAGCCACATCTGCGAAAGTCCATAAGAATATTCATTTTAGACATCTGATGCCTCCCTTCCCTCACACAAAAAGTGCTTTTTAGAATCAGCTGATATGCACTGTACCGGATTCGAACCGGTATTACGGCGAAAACATTAAAGAGGTATACAATTGACAAGAAAATCTTTCTATTCAACTTCGTGCTTCAGTTCCGTATGTTTTTCAGCATATGCCGCGTCCTTCCGTTAGACGAACAGTGCCAATGCATATTCCCTTCCAGCGAAAAAGAGAATATGCACTTGTCCATATCCAGGACGGGATCTCCGCGTTGACAATTTCAGACAGATAATAGGTAAAAGTCAAGCAAGGTGAACACGCGGGATCGAACACCTTCCCATGGCACCCGTATAAGGCCGGTAGTACAGCCTGTGAATTATTCCTTTGTCTGATTCTTTTTCTTGAGCCGGTAGAGCGTAGAACTGATCACCCCGGCTGTTGTTCCAAGCTCGTCTGCGATTTTCGCCGGTGTCCAGCCAGCTTTAGAAAGTGCTATGATTTTCCCATGGTCAAGAGGTTTTCGTGTTGCTTTCTCCGGATTCTTTTCCTCTTTTGCCGGCTTTTCTCCTTTTTCCTCTTTCTTCTTTGCCATTTTAGATTCCCATTCATTGATAACCGCTTCCGCAGCCGGTGATACTGCTCCAGAGAATTCCTCTTCCTCATCTTCCCAGACATCAACCGGCTCTGCGGACTGACAGGCGGTCGGTGCCGGTTTTAACGCATCTGCCATCGTGATCATACCGCCGGAATAGATAATCTCCATCTCAGTTCCCAGAGCATAGCCATATTCCCTGTTAGCTCCGATACTGTCTCGCCAACCGTCTAGCATCACAATTCCGTCACACATTCCTAACATCGTTAATGCCATGCG
>CADBMH010000036.1 GCA_902795705.1 uncultured Lachnospiraceae bacterium
AATGTATCCGCGAAGGATCTCGGAACCGGAAAAGAGCAGCATATCACGATTACGGCAGGATCCAATATGTCGGATGAAGAGATTGATAAGGCAGTCAAGGAGGCTGCACAGTTTGAGGCAGAGGATAAGAAGAGAAAAGAGGGCATTGATGCGAGAAATGATGCAGACAGCTTAGTATTCCAGACACAGAAGGCACTTGACGAGGTCGGTGATAAGATTGACGCATCTGAGAAGGCAGCGGTTCAGGCTGATATCGATGCATTGAAGGAGCTTGTAGAAAAGAGCAATCCGGAGTCCATGAGCGACAGTGAGGTGGCTGATATCAAGGCTGCTCAGGAGAAGCTGATGCAGAGCGCACAGAATGTGTTCCAGAAGATGTACGAAGGGGCACAGGCTGCAGGCGGTGCAGGTCCGGATATGGGCGCAGGCGCAGGTCCTGATATGGGAGCCGGTGCACAGAGCGGCGGTGCTGATGATGATGTCGTGGATGGAGATTATCGGGAAGTATAAAGAACAAAAATGGACAGGAGTTAATTTAAATGGCAGACAAGAGAGATTATTACGAGGTTTTGGGCGTTGGGAAGAGCGCCTCTGATTCGGAAATAAAATCTGCATATCGAAAGCTCGCGAAGAAGTATCATCCGGATGCAAATCCGGGTGATAAAGAAGCGGAGGCGAAGTTTAAAGAGGCATCGGAGGCATATGCCGTCCTTAGTGATGCGGATAAAAGACGTCAGTATGACCAGTTTGGCCACGCTGCTTTTGAAGGTGGTGCCGGTGGCGGCGGCTTTGACTTCAGCGGTATGGATATGGGAGATATTTTCGGGGATATTTTCGGAGATTTCTTCGGAGGCGGCCGTTCCAGAAGCCGTGCGAACAACGGACCGATGAAGGGACAGAATATCCGGATCGGAGTGCGTATTACTTTTCAGGAAGCCTGCTTTGGTGTGGATAAGGAAATTAATATTACCTTAAAGGATGAATGTACCTCCTGTCACGGTACCGGTGCAAAAGCAGGAACGACACCGGAAACCTGTTCGAAGTGTAACGGAAAAGGGCAGGTGGTCTTCACCCAGCAGTCTTTATTCGGTGTTGTGAGAAATGTCCAGACCTGTCCGGACTGTCGGGGAACCGGAAAGATCATCAAGGAGCATTGTCCGGACTGCCATGGAACAGGATATATCAGCAGTAAAAAGAATATTGCCGTTTCGATTCCTGCCGGTATCGATAACGGACAGTGTGTCCGTATCCGCGACAAGGGTGAACCGGGCGTGAACGGAGGTCCGAGAGGAGATCTTTTAGTAGAGGTAGTTGTCAGCAATGATCCGATTTTCAGAAGACAGGATATGGATATCTATTCGACCGTGCCGATTACATTTGCGCAGGCGGCGCTTGGCGGGGATATCCGTGTGAAGACGATCGACGGAGAGGTGATCAATACCATTAAGCCGGGAACGCAGACCGATACCAGAGTCAGACTTCGCGGAAAGGGTGTTCCGTCATTGCGGAATAAGCAGGTGCGCGGAGATCATTATGTAACCCTGGTCGTACAGGTGCCGACGAAGATGACAGGGGAGCAGAAAGAGCTTCTAAAGGCATTTGACGAGGCAATGTACGGGAAAGAGGAGGAACGGGAAGACTCTACGGAGGATGCCGGTACATCAAAGGGAAAGAAAAAGGGATTTAAGAAGAAAAAATAAGTTACTATTCACAGTCACTTTTTTCATTCAAAGCCCCAATAAATATTAATGAGCCGGAGGAAGAAATTCCTGCCGGCTCATTTTAGAAAGAGAGATTTAGAAAAAATTACCAGTCTTCAACATCAGCAAACGGATTTGTTGTATTAGATAAATCATCTTCGTCGTCCGGAGAGCTGTCGGTGTCACCGTCTTTATCGTCGAGAAGCGTCTGGATCTGTTCTTCGGTCACTTCGTCGCTGTCCTCATCGGAGCTGATGATTTCCGGTTTTTCTCTTGCTTCTAATTCCATTTTTCGTTTTAAATCTCTTAAATATTCTTCAATGATATCATCACCATTATCAATTATGGTATCTGTCGGTTCATACATATACAAATAGTATTTGATCAGATTTTTATTATGCAGCATCAAATGCTCTGCATTACAGTAATCAGAATCCCGCTGGTATGGAAGATTATCATACATGGTTACATGAAAATCTAAAGCGGTATCATATTTATCTGAAATAATATTCGATACAAAAGGTTCTACCATAGTTTCGCCCTCCCTTACCCGTTTGTCTGACCGGGAACAATACATGAGAATGTATATTCAAACATTTCTTTATAAGTATATCGTATTTTTGTACCGGATTCAAGAGAAAAAATTTGACTTTTTATATGGCTATAGGTATAATAATTACCATTCACGGATTGAGGGACAGCAGAAAAGTCAGAATGGAGTGTTTATGATAGTCAGAAAATATATGAAGAACTTTCTGAAGTATAAATATCTTCTGAAAGAGCTTGTGGTAAAGAATATCAAATTAAAATACAGACGTTCTTATCTGGGAGTGCTGTGGACACTCATCGAACCGCTTTTGCAGATGTTGGTGCTCACTCTTGTCTTTGGCACTTTTTTCGGAAAGGATGATCCGCAGTATCCGGTCTATATCCTGACCGGTCGTCTTTTGTTTGGATTTTATTCATCGGCGACGAAGGCGGGACTGAAGGCAGTCAGCGGAAATGCTTCCATGATCAAGAAGGTCTATGTACCGAAATATATTTATGTATTGTCTTCGGTATTGTCAAATTTTGTGACATTTTTGATCTCTCTCATCGTATTGGTGGGAGTAGCGGCAGTTTTACATGTGAAGCCGACGATTTACCTTTTGGAGGCAGTGGTACCGCTTTTGATTCTGTTTGTATTTACGATCGGGTGCGGTCTGATTTTAGCGACGCTGAATGTGTTTTTTCGTGATATCGAATATATCTGGTCGGTATTCACGCTGCTTTTGATGTATGCGTCTGCGATCTTTTACCAACCGACAAAGATCATCAATAGCGGAAACAGTTGGATATTTGATATCAATCCGCTTTTTATGTGTATTGCCAATTTCAGAAATGCGGTGCTGTATGGACAACCGATGCAGATGAGCTATTTTGTGACTTCGTCCGCATTTGCTTTCGTATCTGTAGTGATCGGTGTTATATTATTTTATAAGAATCAGGATAAATTTATACTGTATGTGTAGTGAGAGGAGCTGCAGACAGAGAAAGTAAACGGCAGGCAGTGTCTGTGAGACGGGAGACATGGAGGAGTTTATGCAAAAAGATGTTGCAATCCAGGTAAAGGATGTAGGAATCCGTTTTCATCTGAGCCAGGAGAGAGTAGATAATTTAAAGGAATATATGATCAAATTCCTGCGTAGGGATTTAAAATATAATGAGTTTTGGGCGCTGAAGGATATCAGCTTTGATATTTTGAAGGGACAGCGTTTAGGTGTCCTTGGCTTGAATGGTTCCGGCAAAAGTACCTTGCTTAAGGTGGTTTCCGGAGTGTTAAAGCCGACTGCGGGAACGATCCGGACCAATGGGGTGATCGCGCCACTTCTGGAGCTGGGTGCAGGCTTCAGCCCGGAATATACCGGCAGGGAAAATATTTATCTGTATGGGGCGGTTCTCGGATATACAAAGGATTTCTTAGATGAAAAATTTGATGAAATCGTGGATTTTTCCGGGCTTGGGAAATTTATTGAGGTGCCTGTGAAAAATTATTCTTCCGGTATGAAGTCTCGTCTCGGGTTTTCGATCGCAACGGTTGTGGAGCCGGATATTTTGATTTTGGATGAGGTGCTTTCCGTAGGAGATAAGAAATTCAGGAAAAAAAGTGAAAATAAGATCATGAGTATGTTTGATAAAGGGGTGACGGTTTTGTTTGTTTCACATTCTCTGGAACAGGTGAAGCGTCTCTGTGACCAAGCAATTATTTTGGACAGTGGCAGACTGGTGGCTCATGGACCGGTTGAAAAGGTTGCCAGAGTTTATAAGGAAATGACAGAATAGTGGACGGGAGTTCGAAAAAAAAGGGGGGTCGCTATATGAGTACGACTGAGGAAAGACAGAAGAAAAGAAAAATGAAACGCTATGCTGCTTATGCAGTCAGATATATCGGGATTCCGATCCTTTTGGAGCTGATCATTGAATCTCTTGGAAGAAAATCTTTTTTCGGCGGTTTTACATATCTGGTGAAATGGCCGTCGTTATTTGTTTTCAATACTTTGATCATTATGCTGACCGTATCGATTGCCTTGTTTTTTAAGAGGGAAATTTTTGTCTATACGACAATTATAGCGGCCTGGCTTGGATTTGGAATTGTAAATTTTATAATTCTGCATTTTCGGGTGACTCCGTTTTCGGCGGTGGATTTCCGGTTGATCGAAAGCGCGTTCAGTGTGTCGGGACATTATCTGAATGCCTTTAATGTGACAATGATCATTTTAGGGATTGTTCTGGTGGTGGCCGCCTTGATCGCATTGTTTTTTATGGCGCCGAAATATACACACAGGACGCAGAAACGGATTTTGGTCTCTCTGCTCTGTGTGGGACTGATCGTATCGGCACTGGCGTTTATCCATACAAACAGCAATTCGGTAAAGGCCTTGGAGAAGAATTACACGAATATTGCAGAAGCATATGAAAACTACGGTTTTGTATACTGCTTTACCAACAGTATTATTGATACGGGGATTGATAAGCCGGAGGACTATGACGAAAAACATGTACAGGATATTTTAAGTACATTGCCGGTTGGAGAATTAAATCCTCCTGTGAAGCCGAATATTATTTTTATCCAGCTGGAATCGTTTTTTGATGTGGATACATTAAAGAAGTTAAAGCTGTCCGCAGATCCGATCCCGAATTTTCATAAGCTGCAGGAAAGTTACTCGAAGGGACTTGTGACTGTGCCGACGGTCGGGGCGGGAACGGTGAATACGGAGTTTGAGATTTTGACGGCGATGAGCCAGAAGGACTTCGGAACCTCGGAGTATCCGTATAAAACAGTTCTGCGGGACAAAACGGTAGAGAGTATCTGTTATGATCTGAAAAAGCTTGGCTACCGGACACATTGTGTGCATAACAATGAAGGAACATTCTACGGAAGAAATAAGGTGTATAAAAACCTGGGATTCGATACCTTTACTTCTATGGAATTTATGAACGGATTGGAGGATAATCCGAACGGATGGAAAAAGGACCGGGTGTTGACCGGAGAAATCTTAAGTGTTCTGGATTCTACACCGGGGACGGATTTTACGATGGGGATCACGGTTCAGAGCCACGGAAAATATAAAGGCTTCGAGAACGATGAGGCGAGAGTGAAGGTAGAACAGGCACCCGATCCGAAAAAGGTCAGTGACTATGAATATTATGTGAACCAGCTTTATGAAGTCGATCAGATGATCGGAGATCTTGTGACGGCTTTAGAAAAAAGGAATGAAAAGACCGTACTTGTGTTTTACGGAGATCATCTGCCGAGTCTGGATATTGAAAAGAAGGATTTGCAGGATTCGAATTTATATCAGACGCAATATGTTGTCTGGGATAATTTGGGGCTTGCAAAGACAGAGCTTAATCTGACCTCTTATCAGATGTATCCGGAAATCTTAAAAAGGCTCGGGATCAATACAGGACTGTTTACGAAGTACCAGCAGAGTGCATCATGGAGAACGAAGTCCTATCATGAGAACCTGAAGATGTTAGAGTATGATTTCCTGTATGGTGAGAAATATGCCTACCAGGGGACGAATCCGTATGAACCTGTGGAGACACAGATGGGAACCCATCCTGTGACGATTTTGGATGTCGTAAAAAATGACAAAGGATATCTTGTGACAGGGACGGGCTTTACACCGTATTGTCATCTTTTGTTTGGCGGAGAGGAGGTAGCGATCCAGTGGATCGACAGTACACATATACAGGCATTAGAAGAGGTCACGGTTGATGAAACGGCTGCGACGCCGGAGCCATCTGCCTCGCCGGAACCGAAAAAGGATGATATTCCGAATGTATTTTTCATACAGGTTTGTTCCGAGGGGGGGACCGTGCTTGCGGAAAGTCAGGTGAAACCTTTTGCGGAAACGACAGTTGGAAAAACGGTTCCTGCTCCGTCACAGACACCTGTACCTGCGGTAACCGGGCAATAATGAAATATGATTTGGAAAAAGAGTTATTTTTTGTCGAAAGACAAAGGATAACTCTTTTTTTGTTCGGCATGTTTCGGCATATTTTTTATCGGCCCTTCCTTATAATCGTTCATGAGTATAAAGAAAAACAGGAGCAGGATATGAAAACTTTTTTTTATGCAGATGTATATTTTATTCTGAATTTGATGGTGAATGTCAGTTTCATTACTTTAACTGCCTGGTTTCGGAAAAAAAAGGGAAAGCTATTCCGGATTTTTTTATGTTCTGCACTGGTTTCTCTGTGCTCTGCTGCAGGGATTTTACTTTTATGGAACAGACATTTTTTTCTGGTGCTGTCGGCGGTTTTGGAGGTCTTTCTGCTGGTGGGCGGGTGCTTTTCCTTTCAGAGCATTTCGGACTTTTTTAAGGATGTATTCTGCTTTTTCCTTATATCCGTTCTGGCGGGAGGGATGATTACCGTATTTTATAATATATGCAGTCATTATGCATTTGTTCATTCGTTCCTATGGTTTTCCGGTGCTCTTCTTTTATTTCTTTCGGCGGCATGGCTTTGGAAAAAAGAGATTTTTGTCTTTCTGAAGCAACAGAGCGGAATCTGTCCGGTAGTGCTGTATCTGGGAGACAAAAGGATCGAGGCAAGAGCCCTTTATGACACGGGGAATAAGCTGTATAGTCCGTATACCGGAGAAGGGGTGACGGTGATCAATGAAAATCTGGCAAAAAGACTGGGGACAGGAGAAGAATATTATCAGATGATCCCGTATCATTCGCTGGGAGGAACCGGTCTTTTAAGGGCATTTTATATTGATGCGATGGAATTAGAGGAGGCCGGAGAGAGAAGGGAGCATGTTCTTGTTGCAGTCAGTGATTCCTTTGGGGGATCAGAAAATATAGAAGTGATATTAAATGAAAAATAAGCCGAAAGGCGGAATGGAGGATGAAAGAAATGCTTAAGATATCGATATCCAATAAGTTCAGACTGAGGATCATGCCGGAATTTAAGGGCTTGTTTCGGAGCTATATGGGAGGAGAGATCCATTACATAGGAGGTGCGGAAATCCTACCGGCACCTTTCAGTGCCGAGGAAGAAAAGGCGGTACTTGATAAGCTGGATACAGGAGAGGATGCGCAGGCGAGGAATCTTCTGATTGAACACAACTTAAGACTGGTCGTATATATTGCCAAAAAATTTGA
>CADBMH010000037.1 GCA_902795705.1 uncultured Lachnospiraceae bacterium
ACCTTTTGTCTCGAACATCTCATCTTCTCCCGGAAGCGGCATTGTATAACCTGCCGCACCACTTCCCGTAGGAATGGCCGATATAATGTGCACTGGTCCTACATCTGGAAGAACATGGAATAATATCGCATGTCCCGATTCGTGAAACGCTGTAATCCTCTTTTCCTTTTCAGAAATAATCCTACTCTTCTTCTCTGTTCCGATTCCCATTTTAATAAAGGAACGGTTGATATCTTCCTGACAGATATATTTCCTGCCCTGTTTTGCGGCGTAAATAGCCGACTCATTCATCAGGTTTTCAATGTCTGCACCGGTAAAGCCGGTGGTTGTTCTTGCAACGCTTTCGAGATCAACATCATCTCCGAGGGGCTTATTCTTAACGTGTACAGCAATAATCTCCCGGCGTCCCCGTATGTCAGGTCTTCCTACACCAATCCTCCTGTCGAAACGTCCCGGTCGCAAAATAGCCGGGTCAAGAATATCTACTCTGTTGGTGGCCGCAATCACAATAATGCCTTCATTGACACTAAATCCGTCCATTTCCACCAATAACTGGTTAAGTGTCTGCTCTCTCTCATCATGGCCGCCGCCCATACCTGTACCTCGTCTTCTGGCAACAGCATCAATCTCATCGATAAATACAATACACGGTGCATTCTTTTTCGCCTCCGCAAATAAATCTCTTACCCTGGAAGCACCAACACCTACAAACATCTCAACAAAATCAGAACCCGATATACTGAAAAACGGAACGCCCGCCTCGCCGGCAACAGCCTTGGCAAGCAATGTCTTACCTGTACCCGGAGGTCCCGTAAGAATGACACCTTTAGGGATTCTGGCCCCCAAATCAAGATATTTTTTAGGCTCTTTAAGGAAATCCACAATCTCGTCAAATTCTTCCTTTTCCTCATGTAAACCTGCCACATTTTCAAATCTTACCTTTTTATTCATATCTGTAGCAAGTCTTGCATGACTCTTGCCAAAATTCATCATTCTTCCGCCACCACCGCCGCCTGTCTGTGATGAAATAATAGAAATAAACACTATCACTATCACAACCATGGCAATGTATGGCAACACTACCAAAAGGATATTTTCCTTCTTGACCTTCTTCATCTCATAGGATACACCAAGTTCAATCAGCCTTTCTTCCGTATCCGCCGCACTCGCCACATTGATACTGTGCTTGTCTCCATTGTTAAGCTTAACCACCAGCTTTCCGGTAGGCACCTCCCGATTCTGGTATATGGTAACGCTCTTAACATCGTCATCCTTGTAATCTTCTAAAAAATCACTATAGGTGTAACTATCACTTCTTGCACTGTGGGCAATCGCATAGTATATGCCAAGCACCACCAGCAGTAGGATAATCACATAGATTCCTATTCCTCTTGCCTGCTTCATTCTTCCTTAAAGCCTCCTTTCATTCTACCACTGCTATGTATGGAAGATTTCTGTATTTTTGGTCATAATCAAGACCATATCCTACTATAAACTTGTTAGGAACAGTAAAACCTGTGTAGTCAGCAAAAACCTCTGCCACTCTTCCCGCCGGCTTATCAAGCAATGTACATATCTCCAAATTTGCCGGCTTTCTATCCAGTAAAAGCTCGTATAGCTTTTTAAGCGTTCTTCCTGAATCAATAATATCTTCAACGATTATCACATTCTTATCTGCTATCGTTTCGTCTAAGTCCTTAATAATGTTAACCTCACCACTACTCTGTGTTCCTCCGCCGTAGCTGGAGACCACCATAAAATCCATCGTGACATCGCAGGTTATTCTCTTGGCAAGCTCACACATAAAAAATACACCGCCTTTTAGCACACAGATCAAATGAACCTGTTTTCCTTCATACCGCTTACTAATCTGTTCTCCTATCTGCCGGATTCTCTGTGCCAACTCACTTTCGCCAATCAATTGTTTGATTTCTATCTCGTTATGCATTCTGCCTCCCTTTGCACACAGTGCTTACCATCATAACCCTTACGGTATCCTTCGACACTTTATAATACTCACTAACTCTGTACCCATACACCCACATGATGTGGCTTCCATCCGCCAGACAGGGTATCAGGTCTCTCTTCGCAGCCGGAAGCTTCTCATCAATAAAATAGGACTTCAGCTTCTTTCTGTCTCCCTGTTCGTTAATCACAAGATAATCACCTGTTTTTCTTGTCCGTAACAATGCAACATCGTTTATTTTATCATAATCAAAGCATTTCGTATACATTTTTTGTGGATTTTTTAAATAATTTTCTGAAAATTTTATATTTTCTTCTCTGTTTTTTAGTTCGATTATGTCGACTTCAAATGTGATATCGTCCCATTGATACGTACCCTTGCCTGCTATATATATTAATTCATTCCGTACACTTTTACTCTGCCTGCTCTGATGCTGTGCATCCTTTCTGTCAAATACCATCTTTTCATACTCATTTCTGATGACAATACCATAGGGAAGCATAATATAGCTTCCTGTCTGTTTATAGGTTAGCTTTACAATATCCTCAATGTGCCTTCTGGTGATATCCTTAAGCCCCCCTGCCATTTTCTCTACTGCCAGGCGTGCAAGGCGCTTCTGCATGAACTGACCTGTATCGGCAAATTCCTTTCTGTTCACACAGAGTCCGCTCTCCCATTCCCGAAACAGCTTGCCGAATAATTCCGACACCCATCCGTTAAGATAATCATCTGCCTCCCGTATATCAGCAGCCACCTCGGCAATATGCGTTACCGCCCCTGCATTGATATACTCTGTCAGATACGGCAGTACCTTATTTCTTATTCTATTACGTGTATACTCATCACCGAAATTAGTAGAATCATTAATATAGGTGATATCTCTGCTCATAAGATACTGTTCAATTTCCGTTCTGGACAAACATAGCACCGGTCGTACAATATGCCCGTTTACCGGACTGATGCCTGCCAGCCCCTTCAGGCTGGTTCCCCTGCACAGATGATGCAGA
>CADBMH010000038.1 GCA_902795705.1 uncultured Lachnospiraceae bacterium
TCTGAGAGGGCGGCCTTTTTTGTTGTATTAGAAAATGGTTGTTATTCAGCTGGGTGATCAGGAAGGTGAACTTCTTTTGCATGGAAGACAGTGCCCGGAAAACAGCCGAAATAAAGGGCTTTTACAAGCCGATAATGCCTGAATTTCCTGTCTTTCGTGTCATACATGCACCTTTTTCTCCCTGACACTTTTTCACAGTAGAGGATGGCGCGCAGGCCGAAAAACGAGAGCCGGGGTCTCTTTGATATGGAAGATAGCTGGGGAGAGAGGGTCTTTGTCATGGAGGATAGGAACGCTGGTGGTCTCTTTGATACAGAAGATAGTAGGCGGTCGAGCCTCTTTTTCACTGAAGACAGTAGGGAGAAGAAGTTGATGGGTCTCTTTGATATGGGAGACAGTAGGCGGAAATGAGGGGGAAAAGCAACAGTGAAAGTATTATTCGTGGCGACCGTGGTGCAGAAGCACATCATGGAGTTCCACATACCATATTTAAAAATGTTTAAAGATCATGGGTGGGAAACCGCTGTCGCCGCAAGAAATGATTATGAAAATCCGGCAGACTGCCACATCCCCTACTGTGATCATTACTACGATATCCCGTTTGAACGGAGTCCGTTTAAGACCGGGAACTTGAAAGCGTATAAAGAGCTGAAAAAGGTTATTGATGACGGCCATTACGATATCATCCATTGCCACACGCCTGTGGGCGCTGCTTTAACCCGCCTTGCTGCTGAAGATGCGCGGAAGAAAGGAACGAAGGTTTTCTATACCGCTCATGGGTTCCATTTCTATGATGGAGCACCACTCGTCAACTGGCTGACATACTATCCGGTGGAGAAATGGCTGGCGCATAAGACAGATGTGATTATTACCATCAATAAGGAAGATTATCACAGGGCAAAGAAGAAATTTAAAGCGGGAAAGGTTGTCTATGTTCCAGGCGTGGGAATTGATCTGAGCAGATTTGAAAGCAAGCCGTATATAAGAGAGAAGAAGAGAAAAGAACTCGGATTTAAAGAGGACGATCTGCTGTTGCTCTCGGTTGGTGAACTGATCGAGAGAAAGAATCACAGGGTGGTTCTGGAAGCAATAGGGAAGCTGAAGGAAAAAGAGTTTTATAAGCATCTCCACTACATCATCTGCGGAATCGGTGTGCTGGAAGATGAATTGAAGGAGCTTTGCAAGACCCTAGGCATCTCCGATCATGTTCACTTCCTCGGATACAGGAATGACATCTCTGATATCTGCAATGCCGCTGATGTGTTCGTCTTTATGTCGTATCAAGAAGGATTGCCGGTTGCTCTAATGGAGGCTATGGCGTGCGGACTTCCGGTAATTTGCTCTAAGGTTCGTGGAAACACAGATCTGATAGATGATGGAAAGAACGGCCTATTTGCGGAGAAAAAAGCGGATGATGTTGGCCGGAAGATTGAAGAGCTGGCAGAGAACCCGGAGAAACGGAAAGCAATCAGCTTAGCAGCGGAGAAGACCATAAAGCGCTTCGACCTCACTTCTGTGGAAGAGAAGATGATGAAAATTTACAAATCGTCTGAAAATGCGGGGGGGGGGTATGACGGTTTGACAGAGGTACTTGAAACACAGAAGATCAGAAAAGAATTCGGAATTCCGCTTAATGCCATGGCACTTCTTTCAGTAGGAGAGGTCAATACAAATAAGAACCATCGACTTGTGATTAACGCCTTGGGGAAGATCAAAAACAATAATCTCTATTATGTTATCGTTGGCAAAGGCCCTCTTATGGAAGAAGAAAAGGCTTTAGCAGACGGACTTGGGATTGGAGATCATGTGATCTTCACAGGCTACCGTAATGATGTAAGCCGCTTTTACAAGATGGCAGATATCTTTGTCTTCCCATCTCTACGAGAAGGCTTGTCGCTTTCCATGATGGAAGCGATGGCGAGCAGTCTGCCTTGTGTAGCGAGTAGGATAAGAGGGAATGAAGATTTACTTCAGGGAAGTCGGCTACTGTTTAAGAGTAATGACGTGGATGATTTGATAAAGAAGCTCAGGCTGGCAATAAAACCTGAAGTACAGGAAAAGGAAATAAAGCACAACGACAGGAATATAAGAAAGTTCAGCATCGAGAATACAACACAGAAGATGTGGGAATTATATTCATTTTATAACCCTAAAATTTGATTTGGAGTATTATAAAGGATGACTATAAATAACAGTAACCCGATAAGGATTCTTCATGTTCTTACAGCGATGAATATGGCTGGAACAGAAACATTACTTATGAATTTTTATCGAAATATGGATAGAACAAAAGTGCAGTTTGATTTTGCAGTTTCGACTAAGAAGACATGTGCATACGATGAGGAAATCAAATCTTTGGGCGGAAGAATCATTCATTACCCTCTTTACCGTCCAAATAAGGATATAAAATATAGAGAATGGTGGAACAGATTTTTTACAAGGCATCCAGAGTATAAGATTGTACATGGACACATCGGAAGTACCGCAGCGATTTACTTAAAGATCGCAAAAAAATATGGATGTTTTACTATTGCACATAGTCACAGCACAAAAGGGAAGATAAGTCTGAAAGAAATCGCTTATAGGTTATATTCTTACCCAACTAGATACATTGCAAATCAGTTTTTTGGCTGTTCACAACAGGCGTTGATCGACAGGTATGGAGGAAAAATAGCGTATAGCTCTAAAGCGAAAGTGATTAATAATGCGATAGACGCAGAAAAATATATTTATAATCCGAATGTCAGAGAAAAAATCAGAAACGAACTTGGAATTAACAGAAAACAGCTTGTAATTGGCACAGTTGGCAGACTGACCCCCCCAAAAAACCCCTATGAAATCATCCGTATATGTGCGGAATTAAAACGAAGAGGTCTTGAATATAAGTTCTTATGGTATGGCACTGGTGAACTCGAAGAAGAAATAAAAAAGAGAATAGCCGAAGAAAAGTTAAATGATAAGATCTATCTCATGGGCACTCGCGCTGATATATATAACGTGCTTCAGGCGTTTGACGTTTTTTTGTTCCCCTCTTTATGGGAGGGTTTGGGAATTGCGTGCGTAGAAGCTCAGGCCGCCGGGCTTCCAACCTTATGTAGTGATACAGTACCGAAAGAGGCCAAAGTAACAAATAACTGTTTATTCTTGCCTTTAGATAATACTGGTAAGTGGTGTGATGAAATAGTAAAAGCCACACACATTATATTTGAAAAAGGTTACATACGTCCAAATACATATGAGGATATTTTACGTGCTGATTATGATATCAAAGAAGTATCAGGTTGGCTTGAAGAATTTTACATTGATACAGTGGGTAGATTAAAACATGAGAATAGCTTGCATAATTCTTAACTTCAATGATTCAGAAACTACAATAAGGTTAGTAGAGCAAATAAAAGATTATGATCTTATTTCTCGAATATATGTGATTGATGGACATTCCACAGATAATTCTTTTGATAAACTCAATGAGTGCTTCGGACAGCTGCCTAAAATATATATTGTGGAAGCAAAGAAAAATGGTGGATATGGTTATGGAAATAATTATGGAATAAGACTTGCTTTAAAAGAAGGGTATCGATATGCTCTTGTGTGTAATCCGGATGTAGAATTCTCAGAAGAAAGTATAAGTGCTTGCATGGACTTTATACAAAAACATTCTGAATGCGTGGCAGTGGCACCAAAAATCAATAAAGGAAATCTTATAAAAATTGCGCCGCCGATTAAGGATATATGTTTTTCAAACTTACTTTTGAATAAAATCGTTAGGCCTAGATATTATAGTCCTTCTTATTTTTCTGGAAAAGACTGGGTATATGTAGATGCCATTCCGGGTTCGCTTGTATTATTCGATATAAACAAATTCAATGAAGTAGGTTTATATGATGAGCACGTTTTTCTGTATCACGAGGAAGTGATTATCGGAAAGAAGTTTCATAAGGCCGGATATAAATCTGCAGTATTATTAAACAAACAATTTAAACATATGCATTCGATCAGCGTAAAAAAAACATTTAAACAAAGTATTAAGCCAAGAAAAATTGCAGCAAGAAGTCAAAGATATTACCTAAAAAAATATTGTAATGCTACTTTAGGAGAGCTACTGTTATTTGATATCCTTCAGCCTATTTCTTATTTAGAGGCATTTGTATGGATTAGGTTTTTTAAACATGGAAGATAATATTATAAAACTACAAAGAGAAGTTAGATTATTTTGGATTGCGATAATTGCAGTTACACTATTTGTGCAAGTAGGTGCGATAAGTTCAGATGTGTTGATACCATATTTGCGTATGCCAGTAGTCGCTAAATACCTAATATTGGTTTCTCTTTTTGCAGTGCTTATTATAATAAATCATCGCTTGGTTGTACCTAAACAAGTACATGTTCTTGGATGGATTTTTTTTATTGAAATTTTTTCGGAAATTCTACGACTTGGAAATGCCTATGATTTGAATGTGGAAGTAAGATATATTTTTACTGTTTGCATAAGTTGGTTGGCACTAATAATTGCACTCCAACCTATAATAAAGGATACCATTAATATTACCCGTAACGCTCTAACTGTTATGATGATTCTTGTTGTTGTTTTGACAGTTATCACTTTCTTAAATATATATCTTAGATTAAATGATTTCTGGGGTTTAAAGGATCAACTTCAGTTAGCTATTGGAGGGTCCAATTTCATTGAGTGTTGGATAATAATGTTAACCGCTTTTTGCGTTTATAGTTGCAATAATTCAAGAAACGCTTACATTCTTTTTTTTATTGGGTTTATAGGTGCTCTTTTTACCAGATCAAAAGTGGCTGCATTAATATGGGCTGTATGGTTTTTAATTTATTTTATTAAGCATATAGATTTTAATATTAAATCACTCGTTGAGATAGCATTTATCATTATTGGTCTGTGGATCGGGTATAGTTTGTTAAACCGGATACAATTTTTTGATTATTCGATAAATACATTGAATGAGCTTTTTTCAAATGACTCTGGGTCAAGAGTATCCGCATTTAATGGAAGGATTGAGTTATATAAGAAAACGTGGAACCTCTTTAATAAGAATGATTTGACGTTCTTTTTTGGAACTGGAATGTCATATTCATCTATTAACAATGGTTATGCCCATAATTATTTTCTGCAAATTCTCGCGAGCCAGGGAATAATAGGTATGTTTTTAGTGATTGTAAGGTATGCCATAATTATAAGCAATCTGATTCGAAACAAAAAAGATTTATTTTCAAGGGCTTCTCTTGCAAGCGTAGTCATGGTGTTTATTAATAGTATGTATGAACCGTGCATTGGAGAATTCTGCTTTAATATGATTTATTGGTTCGTTATTGGAATAGGATTGGCTAGATGCTATGAAGATATATTGGACACAACAGAGTAATATCAATTTATTAGTTAAACTTAATATTACACCTATGATTGTAATTTATCCTTAGGAAGTTAATGTGTATGCATAAAAGTAAGTCTATTAAAATAAATGCTGTTTTAAATACTATTAAGCAACTTTGCTCAATAATATTCCCGTTGATTACTTTTCCATATGTTTCTCATGTTTTAGGCAGTGCCGGATTTGGGAAATATAGCTTTTCTAATTCAGTCGTTAGTTATTTTCTGTTGCTGGCTGGTTTAGGTATTAATACTTATGCAGTTAGAGAAGGAGCAAAAATAAGGGATAATACTTATAGGATTAAAGAATTATGCTCAGAATTATTTTCAATCAATATTCTGAGTATGATTTTATCTTATGCTCTTCTAGTTTTGGTGGCTATGTTTAACAATAAGATAAATTCATATTCACCTTACATTGCTGTTCTGAGTTTGGCAATACTTCTGACTGCAATAGGAACTGAATGGATTAATACAATATTCGAAGATTTTTTTTATATTACTTGCAGGTATATTGTAATTCAAGCAATCGCCTTGGGTTTGATGTTTGCTTTCATAAGAAGCAAAAATGACGTCATCATATATTGCTTTATTGCAGTTCTGGCATCATACGGTGGCAATATTGTCAATCTTTTTTATGTAAGGAAATATGTCAAATATCGTTTTACGCTAAAACTTCAATTAAAGAAACATCTTATTCCGCTACTGGTTTTATTTGCAAATTCTTTAGCAATTACAATATATGTTAATTCAGATATAACAATGCTCGGGTTCTATTATTCGGATTCTGTTGTTGGGCAATACAGTTTTGCTGGAAAGATCAATAGCATTCTGAAACAACTGATAAATGCAATTGTGATTGTTGCAATTCCAAGAATGTCATACTTTTTTGTTAATGATAAAAAGAGATATTCTGAACTACTGTCAAAACTATTTTCCGCGGTTTCAGCTCTGGTTTTTCCTATAGTCGTTGGCTTGTTTATATTATCTCAACCAATACTTATATTGTTAGGTGGAGAGGAGTATATTGGCGCTGATCATGCATTACGTATTTTAAGTATTGCTATTATTACAGCTATGTATGCTTCGATAGTGTCTAGCTGTATTTTAGTGATTGGAAATAAAGAGAAAGAATGCTTGATTTCGACAACTTTCACTTCCTTAACGAATATAGGGTTAAATTTTATATTACTTCCCAATTGGGGGATAGAAGGAGCTGCTTTCACAACTATTGTTGCTGAGACTTTAAACTTTATCATTCAATTATGGTATTCGAGACGTATCGTTCATATTGAAATCAAGTGGAAAGAGATCGTTCAATATGTTTTAGCCTGTATACCTGTCGCATTTATTTGCACTGGAAGTATGCTATTGATAGACAATATTCTTTTGGTTGTTATAACTTCAGTCGTGTTGTCCGTTTTTGCGTACTTTATATGTTTGATTATATTTAGAAATCCTCTTGTGATTGAAGCTATTAATTTAGTAATAAAACAACTTGTCAGAAACAAATAAAGTTGACTTTTTCTTTTTGAGGAGGAGATAATCCTTGACAGACAGACAGACAGACAGACAGACAGACAGACAGACAGAACAGTTTTGACCATTTGCGGTTAATTGCAACCATTGCAGTAATAGCTATACACGTCAATTATAATTATTTTGATAAAATTGCTTATAATCCAGCTTTATCATTTGATTACGTTTCGGAAAGTCTAATTAATATTATCACAAGATTTTCAGTTCCTTGTTTTGTGATGATATCAGGGGCTTTTAATTTAAACAATGCAAATAATAAGAATAGAAAACTATTTTACAAGAAAACTGGATGGAAAATATTAATTCCAACGGCTGGAATTATTGTTATATTCCTCCCATTTGCAATAATAAAAAAAATCTTCGCTGGAGATTTATGGTTTGAGCCTATAATCTCGGTTTTTCAAGGAGCATTCAAGATATGGTTTATGTTCATGCTGCTGGGATTATATATATTAACTCCTTTTATTATAAAAGCGAAAGAGGTTTTGACAAAAAAAGAAAGGAAAAGGAGCATTATCGTTTTATGTATATGGGCAATTCTTTCTCAAGCGACCTCCTCGTATAAACTTTCATATTCTATTGGCGTTGTAGGATCATTCTTGGCTTATTATTTGTTAGGGGATTATTTGTACAATGAAATAAAAATTTCATTATCTCGGGGCTTATTGATTGCTATTTCTTTAATAATGATTTTTGCGACATTTATCGTAAGGTTTTGGGGATTTGAGTATTACTTGTCAGATGCATACACTAATTTCTTCTCTCCGACTATATTTGTTTATTCTATTTCCGTTTTTATGTTTGTGAAAGGAGTAAACTCTAAGATTAGTTGGTATCGCGTTTCAAAATATACTTTTTATATTTATCTTTTTCATATGTTTGTATTGGCTTTTATTACAAAAATATTAGGTAAATATATGAGGAACATAATGAATATAAAGGCTATCATTTTTGAAATTGTTATTACTTTTATTGCATCTTTCATATGTGCCATTATATATGATAAATTTTGGGCCTCAAAGGAAAAATGGAAGGAAAAGTTTTACTCTCTTTCCCTTTTTAAATAAGCTTTTATAGTTGAGGGATAATTGATGGATATAACAACTCTTCGAAAATTACAAAAGACAGAACTTGATATTTTAGTATCAATTGATTCATTTTGTAAAAAATACAATATTACCTACTCATTATATGCCGGTACTGCCATAGGAGCTGTTCGTCATCATGGTTTCATTCCTTGGGATGATGATGTAGATATATGTATGACAAGAGATCAGTTCCTTACTTTCTGTAAGGTGTGGAATAAGAACCCTGTTGAGGGATACTACTTAGAGACAGTTATGTCAGATCCTCATTGTGGAACATGCCATGCTAAAGTCAGAAAGAATAATACGATATTGTTGAGTGATGGGGAAATCGAATCAGAAGGGCATCATGGGATTTGGGTTGATATTTTTCCACTTGATAAAGCATTGACTTCCAATCAAGATGCAACTTTAAAAGTAGCTAGAAGGCTAATTCTTCTTTCCAGAGCGAATGTGCATATGACGAATGATGGTTTCAGGAAGAAAGCTATCAGAAGCGGAATCAGAATGATATATCCTGAGAAAAAACGCCATTCAGAAATCATGAAGTGTATTAAGCAATTATCAAAAACTGATTCTGCATTACAGGATGGATATGTATGGAAGTCTTTATCCGCTACATATGCTTTTAAGTATAATTTTCCAAAAACCTTACCCGATAAGATCACTATGATAACGTTTGAAAACAAAGAATTTCAAATATACTCTGACTATGACAAAATGCTGAGAATTATATACGGTGACTATATGAAGTTTCCACCAGAGTCAGAAAGGGTATGTAGACATAATCCTGTGAAGATCAAGTTTTCAGAGGTGGATTCATGAACTTATCCTATTACCAATTTTTAATATTACAATATCTGGCACTTCATAAACCTCCCTGTACGCATCGTGAGCTTTCTGATTCTCTTCTTATCTCAAACACACAGATCATGAGAGAGATGGAGAGCTTCCAGTTACAGGGATTAGTGACGTCTTCCGGCTCCTTAACCGACAAGGGAGTCGCTTCCCTTACTCCCTACAAAGTTCATCGAGCTGTGATCCTTGCCGCAGGTTTTGGTTCCCGGATGATGCCTGCAACCGCAGATAGGCCGAAACCGATGGTACGGGTGAATGGAACATATATAATCAGCACGCTTATTGATGCACTTCTTGCTGCCGGGGTAGAAGA